>NZ_CP183771.1:0-69596 GCF_048568905.1 Sphingomonas sp. HT-1
ATGTCCCATCATCGCCTGTTTGCGCAGCTCGCCTTCGAGCGTGCGCTTGGGATGGCCGCGCTCAATGCGCTGGCTCAGGCCGTTGCCGAGTGCGACCAATTCCGCGCCGTAGGCCGCGAGCGCGACCCGATCCATTTCTGGGTTCTGGCCGGTGAACTGGAAGACGTGGTGCAAGATCGCATCCGCGACGTGTTGGATGGTCCTGGCCTTGCCGTCGTCGAGCGCGGCGAGCTTTTCCATCAGCCCCGCATCGTCGAGCTGGTGATCGCCGCTCGCGACGCACGCACCGCGCCGTCATGACGGCGCGCTTGCGCGCAAGAATGCCGTGCGGAGATCCGCACCGCGCCGTCCTCGCCGCCCGCGCATCGCGCGATCGGCGCGAGGGAACACCAAGGGCGCCGCCCTTTCGTTCCCGAACGACAATCGACCGCCCGTGTAATCCGCCAAGCACGGCACCCGGCGCAAAGCGCCGACCGCACTAGGGCGGCTCGCCCGCGCCAGCAGTAGATTCTCGCTCCCCCTCCCCATCCCGTCCTCGCCGGACAGGCAGGGCCGTGAGGCCGAGCGGCCTTGCGGCCCATGCAGCAGGAGGATCAGTTATGCGCAGCCCCGAACAACTCGACACCATCCGTCGCCTGAACGATGCGGCCCGGAGCAATCCCGGCACGGCTTCCATTGCCAACGTCACGCTAGGGTTTCAGTCCCTTCCCGATGCCGACCGCTTTGCGGCACTGGCGGCGATCGTGGGATTTTCCCGGTTCGACGGAGACAATGACCCCTATGGGGAACATGATTTCGGCGCGGTCTATCGCCTCGCGACGGGAGGGTGGACGCAGGAGCGGCCCAAAGACGAGAAGACGATTGCCGAGACAGTGTTCTGGAAAGTGGATTACTACGATAATACGCTCACCTATGGCAGCGAAGTGCCGTGGGATGAGCACCAGACCAAGCGTGTGCTGACCATCATGTTAGCCAACGAATACTGATAGTTGCGGCGATCATCCCGCGCCCGAACGGGCGCGGGACATGGTGAACCGAGTGACTGCCGCGTCGAGTGATTTGTTGAGGAATCGCGCCGGGGAGAGTAAGGTTAAGATAGAAAGGATGACGCGATGGCCCAGATCGATATTGAAGCGCTGCGCGAGCGCATCCGCCAGATGGATTTCGAACGCGGCACTCCCGAACAGATCGCGCTCTGGCGCGAGGATGTCGCGGAGTCCCGCGCCAATCTCGTGATTGAAGACATGACGCCGACCATCGATGAAGACGCGATGTTCGCGATGATGCTCGACGAGGGTGTGCCTCCCGCACTCATGCCCTCGATCATCCTTAGTCTCTATCCGCCCGGAACCCGCCAGATCGCTGCCTGACATTGGCAAGCGATCCTTACACGTATCCCGGCACCGAGACGCTTCGAAACCGGCTCGGGCTCACCGATGAAAAGACGCTCATCGAAGCTGAGCGGCGCCTAACGCAGGCGCGCGGCGCAGAGGCCGCGCGCCTGACTTTTCCAGCGACGACCGACGGCTATCGCGCGCTTCACAAGCATCTGTTTCAAGACCTCTATGATTGGGCGGGGCAGGACCGGACCGTCAACATCGCCAAGGGCGGCTCGAGCTTCGCAGCCGTGCCCTATGTCGCGCGTGAACTCGACAAGCGGTTTGCCGACATGGGCGCGCAAAGCGGCTTTCGCGGACTTCCTCGAGACGAGTTTTTCGACCGGCTCGGCGACCACATCAACGAGATCAACGCCATCCATCCTTTCCGCGAAGGTAATGGGCGCACCATGCGCCACCACGCGGCGCAGCTCGCGCGCGAGGCCGGACACCCGATCCGCATCGCCGCGATCGACAAAGACAAGTGGATGGAGGCATCCCGGCACGGCTTTCTAACGGGGGATCATCGCGGCATGGCCGCGGTTCTTTCCGCAGCGGCAGTCAAGCGCGACCTCGCGCCCGAGGCGCGCATCGGTCCCGCCGGGATTGCCATGCTTCCGAACCGCGCGCCACCCGAGGGGCAACGCTATCGCGTCACCCTCGCTAAGGCGCGCGAAGAACTGGAACGCTACCTGCCCGCCGCCCGACAGCAGGCGGCCGAACGATTGCGCGAATTGATCGGAGAAAGCGCGCCATCTACTGCCATCGCGAATGCACGAACCGAGCTTGCCTATGTCCGGCACGCCAAGGGTCCGATCTACCAGTCCCACCTTTTGACCTATCTCGGCGTGCGGCAGGTCGATGCCGTCGTTACCGCCCAACAAACGCCCCTTGAGCGTGTGCGTGAGATCGGGGCCGCCCTGGGCGTGCAGATCAACGGTCAGCAATCGGCGCAGCTTCAACGCGCCGTGCGGGCGCTGGAGCGGCCGATCCTCCCCCCCGGCCATTCACCCGGGCAAGAGCGGCTTGCCGAGCTTTTCATCAAGAACACGCCCGAAAAGAACCATGCCGATCCACGCCTTTCGCCCGCGCAAGCGATTGTCGATGCCGCCATGAAGACGGCGGCCAATCGGGGTGAAAGCGCCCGCATGGTCGCAACGATCAGGGAGTCGACGCGCCAGCTCGTCGCCGATCGGATCAAGGCTGGCGGTTCACTGGACGGCGAGATCGGCCGCGCGGCGCAGGTGCAGGCACCTGCACCGCGCGATAAGGACCGGAGCCGCTAACGGCTTCATCGCGCAACGGGTATCTCCCCGATCCGGGTCGTCCATGCCGGGCTCTTCTGTGATCGCTTCGTATCGAACGACCGCGCACCGCACCCCTGCGCCGCCAAGATGACCGTGTTTCTCCCAAACCGGCTATTGAGACCATCCATTGCCGCCAACAGCGCGGGTGCCTTGGGATCGGCTGTCGCAAAGAGGTCCGCCTGCCCCGCCCCTTCCGCTGTCAGATCCTCCAGCAAGACGCCGCATTTGGTATAGACGCCTCCCGGTTGAAACATCGCTTCCATCATCTTCCCCGCGATCCCCACGATGATGCGCGGATCGTTGGTCGGCGGGGACAGCCGCGCCGATCGGGATGCCGAAGGCGGGTTCGGGCGATAACGCGAGCCATGTGCGAAGGCGATCAACCGGCTCGCCGCCAGTCCTTGCGCGCGTATCTTCTCGGCCGCACGCGCTGCGCGGCGCGCCATCGCTTCGCGCAGCTCGGCGAGATCGGAGACGGGCGCGCCAAATTGCCGCGTCACTGCGGTCGCCTTGAGCGGTTCGGGCGCCACCTTGAAGTCGTCGCACTCGATCCCACCCAGCTCGCGCACGAGCCGTTCCAGCACCACCGTTCCCACATCGCGTGCGACCGCCGGAGGTAGCGCGGCCAAGTCCGCCGTCGTCTTCACACCGAGCGGGCGGAGCCGCGCTGCCAGCGCGTGCCCGATGCCCCACACTTCTCCTACCGGCCATTGGTCGAACAGACGCCGGCGCAGCTCGACGTCGTGGAGATCGACCACCCCTCCCCACACCTTCTCGGTCGCCTTCGCCAAGGCGTTTGCCACCTTGGATAACGTGCGGGTCGGACCCAAGCCGATCCGGGTCGGCAGGCCGACCGATCGCGCTATATCCTCGCGGACCGCGTGCGCGGCCACGACGTTGCCGAGGCCGTCCGGCAGCACCGGCAGCCGGAAAAAGCTTTCGTCGATCGAGTAGATCTCCACCATATCGGAGTGATCGGCGATGACCGCGTTGAAGCGTCGATTGAGGTCGGCATACAGTTCATAATTGCTCGATCGGAGCTGGATTCCGTGGCGTTTGATCCGATCGCGCATCTTGAAGACCGGGTCGCCCATACGGACGTGCAGCGCCTTCGCCTCTTCACTGCGCGCGATCGCGCAGCCATCGTTGTTGGACAAGACGATGACGGGCACATCGCGCAGGGCCGGATCGAACAATCGCTCCGCGCTGACGTAGAAATTGGCTATGTCGACGATTGCCCATGACACGGCGCTAGCGTCGATAGTCGCGGACGCCGGTCCGCACGACACCCCATATCTCCACCCCTTCCACGGGTGTCGGCTCGTAGATTTGCTGCGCGTTCCGCGCTTCCAGGAGGAGGTCGCCGCGTCTCCGGCAGAGCTGACGGCACACGAAGCCGCCATCCACGATCGCAATAACGATATGCCCCTCGACGGGGCGCGTGTCGCGATCGACCACCACGACGTCGTTGTCGTGGATGCCAGCGTCGATCATGCTCGATCCGCTGATGCGGAAGACGAAACTTGCCGCCCGATCGAGCCGCAGCAACTCGATCAGGCTTATGGCGTCGTCCTGCCAGTCTTGGGCAGGGCTTGGAAAGCCGGCTCCTGCTGCACCAACGATCCGGAGAATGGTCCCCTGCGGCACGTCGGCAAGCGGGACCGGCTGCATCAGAGGCAGCATCAGAGATTCCCTTCACCCTCCATTGTAACACTCGCGCGAACGAAAGGGGAACAGGAGAGTTGAACCATTCGCCGCAACGCGGGGGACGGTTCCTCTTGCGACCGTCGCGACAGATGGCACGATGCGCGTTCAAGGAGATCACGATGCCCGCCACCAACGTCAATACCGCCAGCGCCGCAGAACTCGACGCTGTTCCGGGTCTCAATGGGCATGGCCCGGAGATCGTGCGCTACCGCGAGGAGCGCGGCGGCTTCAGCGATTTGCGCCAACTGGAGGAAGTGCCCGGACTTGCCGGAAAGGTCGACGGCAGCAGCGCGGCCCTTACCGTGGGCGACGCGAATTGAGAGACGAGCATGAGTGACACGGACGCAGATGACGACGACGATGGCGCCTATTATGTCGTACCCGAAGAGGCGATCCAGTATCTGCCGCGAGAATGGCAAGAAGCGATCTACGCGCGTGCCGAGGACGGTCGCAAAGTCTTGGAAGCCGCCGACAAGGAGCTGAAACAGCTCTCGCGACTATCGCTGTCCTTCTACCACGTGACGGTCCTGAAGCACATCAGGGACAAGCTGGCCGTCTATCGTTTCAAGGCGGATATGGCCGCGTTCCTCGAATTGGACATGCTAACGACCGCCTTCGTCGCCACCTATGTCCGGCTTCACACCGGAGGGAGCGGCAGCGGCTTCGCTCGCGACGCGCTGCCCGAGGCGTTGCGCAGCGCCCATGACGAAATCATCGATATGCGGAACAAGCGATATGCCCATGTTGCAGAACACGATTCCGTCAACGATGAAATGGAGATCCAGGAGGATGAAGGGCGCTTCATCGTCAATCTAGGCTTCCGCTTCGGGTTCTATATCGGAGGGTCGAACGACTGGACGAAGCTCGTCGATGCGCTCGACGAGATATTCGCCGAGCGAGGTCAAAAGATCGTCGAGCGGCTTCAGGCCAGGACCGGTAGAGAATGGTCGATCGCGCAAGGCCCCCCTCCCGACGCGACGCCGACCTGACTGGAGGGGGCGCAGCCGGCACGGGGTCTAAGGATCGGTCCTTAGCGTGTCATTCCGCCCCGAGCCGGAACCGATTGAGGTGCATAGATTGCGTGACGGGTTAGGTGACACCGCTCGATGCCGATCGAGCCGGACAGGCGCTCCGTCACACATACGCACGTTTGCGGATCGTCCCGTTTCTCCATCTTCAACTGGCCATGTTGGGAAAACCCATTGGGGAACAGACTTGGGAAAACCGTGCAGTCGCGACGCGCGCGATCAGCGCAAACTCCCCGGCTGTCTCGCTACGGGTTCCCAATCGAGAAAGGCGTCAGGACTGTGGCGCGGTCGCGATGTTCGACAGGTCCGTGGCCGGATTGATCGGCATCCCGGCCTCCCTGCGCTCCGAGTAGCGATCGATAAGCTGGACGGTGTGGGGGCGCAGCAGGACGGTAAAGCGCACCAGTTCCTCCATCAAGTCCACGATCCGATCGTAATAGCTAGACGGCTTCATGCGACCGGCGTCGTCAAACTCGTTGAACGCCTTAGCGATGCTCGATTGGTTGGGGATCGTCACCATCCGCATCCATCGGCCCAACACGCGCAGCGTGTTGACGCTGTTGAACGACTGCGACCCGGCCGACACCTGCATCACGGCGAGCGTGCGGCCCTGCGTCGGACGCATCCCACCCATCGAGAGCGGCAAGTGGTCGATCTGCAACTTCATGATGCCGGTGATCTGTCCGTGCCGTTCGGGGCTGCACCATACCTGCCCTTCCGACCACATCGATAGCTCGCGCAACTCATGGACGGCCGGGTGATCGTCGCCAGCGTGCTGATCAGGTAGCGGGAGGGTGGACGGATCGAAGAGGCGCGTTTCGCAGCCGAAAAAGCGGAGCAGACGCGCCGCTTCCTCGACGCACAGCCGGGAATAGGATCGTTCGCGCAGCGAGCCATAGAGCAGGAGAATACGCGGCGCCGGATCGATCGCGCCCAGCCCCAGCGCCGGCCGCTGGATGGCATAGGCGGTATCGAGTGCCGGCAGATATTCGGGGTCGGCAAGGTCGCGAAGGGGCATCAGGTAAGTCCGATCCGCAGCGCGAGCGCGGCAAGGGTGATGAGCAGGACGGGCACGGTGAGCGTGACCCCGACCCGGAAATAATAGCCCCATCCGATCCGCACGCCCTTCTGCCCCAAGACGTGCAGCCACAGCAGCGTGGCGAGTGAGCCGATCGGCGTCAGCTTGGGGCCGAGATCGCAGCCGATCACGTTGGCGTAGATCATTGCTTCCCTGATCGCGCCCGTCGCGTGGGTCGCGTCGATCGAGAGCGCGCCTAACAGCACGGTCGGCATGTTGTTCATCATCGACGACAAGACGGCCGCGATCACGCCCGTTCCCAGCGCCGCGCCCCACACCCCGCCTTGGGCGGGGCGGTCGAGCAGCGCCGCCAGATGATCGGTCAGGCCCGCGTTCCGCAGGCCATAGACGACCAGGTACATGCCGAGCGAGAATATGACGACCTGCCACGGCGCGCCGCGCAGCACCTTGCCGGTCTGGATGACATGGCCTCGCCCCGCAGTCACCAGCAGCAAGATCGCGCCGGCAACGGCTACGGCGCTGACCGGGACGCCGAGCGGTTCCAGCAGAAAGAAGCCGGCGAGCAGCAGGGCAAGGACGATCCATCCGGCGCGGAAGGTCGTGGTGTCGCGGATTGCGGCACCGGGCGCACGCAGCGCGGCCACGTCGTAATTTCGCGGTATATCACGTCGAAAGAAGATCAGCAGCGCGCCCAGTGTGGCGGCAATCGACACCAGATCGACCGGCACCATCACGGCTGCATAGTCACCGAACCCGATCTTGAAGAAGTCAGCCGACACGATGTTAACGAGGTTCGACACGACCAGCGGCAGGCTTGCGGTGTCGGCGATGAACCCGGCCGCCATGACGAAAGCCAGCGTCGCCTTGTCCTTGAACCCCAGCGCCCGCAGCATGGCGATGACGATCGGTGTCAGGATCAGCGCCGCACCATCATTGGCGAATAGCGCGGACACCGCCGCGCCGAGCAGCACGGTCAGGACGAACAGCCGACGACCATGCCCCCCGCCCCAGCGGGCGACGTACAGCGCCGCCCATTCAAAGAACCCGGCTTCATCCAGCAACAGGCTGATGACGATGATCGCAACGAACGCGGCCGTCGCGTTCCAGACGATGCCCCATACTACCGGCACGTCGGACAAGGTGACGACGCCTGCGAGCAGCGCCACGACGGCCCCGCCTATCGCGCTCCACCCGATGCCGAGGCCTTTGGGTTGCCAGATGACGAGCGCGATCGTCGCGACGAAGATCAGGACGGCAAGAAGCATCAGGCGACGCGCTGGCCCGAAGCATCAACCACCTGTTCGCCGTCTTCCTTGGCAAACGCGGCAAGCTGGCCACTCGGCAACAGATCGAGGACGGCTTCGGAAGGGCGGCACAGCTTCACGCCGAGCGGCGAGACGACCAGCGGCCGGTTGATGAGGATCGGATGCGCCATCATCGCGTCCACCAGCGCGTCGTCGGACAGGAACGTGTCGCCTAGGCCCAGCTCCGCATAGGGGGTTCCCTTCTCGCGCAGCAGCTCGCGAGGCGTCATGCCGGCGCGGTCGATCAGCTCGACCAGCAGCGCGCGTGCGGGCGGGGTTTTCAGATACTCGACCACATGCGGTTCGATGCCGGCATTGCGGATCATGGCGAGGGCGTTGCGTGACGTGCCGCACGCAGGGTTGTGATAGATGACGATATCAATGGCCAAGGGGCGTCCTTTCAGCAGCAAGGGGCGAGTTCGGCGAGGAGCGGCACACATAGTTCGGGCGAGCCGGCGCAGCAGTCCTTGACGAGAAACAGGGTCAGCGCGCGCAGGCCGCCCAGATCGGCGCGGTAGATGATCGACCGGCTATGCCGTTCGGATCGGACCAAGCCGGCGCGGGCGAGGATACCGAGGTGCGCCGACATAGTGTTTTGCGGCACGTCAAGCTGACGGGCGATTTCACCGGCCGCCAGTCCGGTCGGTTCATGGCGAACCAGCAAGCGAAACACATCGAGCCGTGTTCCCTGTGCGAGCGCACCAAGAGCAGCGATTGCCGAATCGATTTCCATATATCCAGCATAGCAGATATATCGGTTAACGCTATTGTCTCGCGCCTGTTGGTAGATCACGTGTCTCGCCACTCACCCGCAACGGGTTTCGGGAGGACTAAGGGCGTCCCAAAACTCGATCCCAGTTGGGAAGGGCTGCATGACCTTGCCGGCCCTTCGGCTGAAAGGTTGCGCGGAAGAATGCGAGAAGATGGTCGCGTAAGTGGCGTCGGGCGACCTTGATCGGTCGCCCTACTCTTCACATCGCCGACATGGGTGGTTCGAGCGTTCCCAGCCATGCGACGAGCGCGAGGATCGTAATGGCACTGACCGCCTCGATCCCGAGGCTGCGCCGTAAAGCGCTGAGTGCGCCGCGTTGATCGCTACCCGGCAGCGCTTGCTCCAATGCGGGCGTCAGCCGGAAGCGATTGAGCGATGCCAGCACCAGCATCGCGCCGAACAAGACGAGCTTGGCGAGCAGGAGCTGGCCGTAAAGGGATGTGGCGAGCTTTGGAAGGTTGCCTACACCGACTAGCAGCCATGTATTGACGAGGCCGGTAACGATAATGGTGCCGACCACGATCGTACCGACCAGGCCGAACCCGTGCAGTACACGATGCGTAAGCGTCAGATGAGCCGCGTCGGCCCGGCGGGTAGGGCGAGCCACAAGCAGGACAAGGCCAAACAGCGCCCCGACCCAAGCACCGGCTGCGAGCAGGTGGAGAATATCGGCAAGGAGGTGAGCCCAGCCTTTTGCGCCCTCATCCATCGCACCGTGCCCGGTCCAGGCGAGTGTCGCCAGCGCCACAGCGCTGGCGATCACCACGACGCCGAGGAGAGGCGCACGTCCGGCCGCCGCCAAGGCGGCGACCGACGCCACGACCAGCGCGGTCATGCGTGCTTCCCATGCCGTGCCTATGGTCGACCCGGAAAGCAGCATTCCGATCGCCTCGCGATCGATTGGCCAGGGCGGTGTGCCCGCCATCGCCGCAGCGAGTAGCGCGAGTGCGATGGCGGAGAGCAGAAGGCCCAGCAAACCGAGACCGACGAGCCAGAGGCGCAACGCGAGCGCGCTGGCGCGCTCGCGTCCCTTGAGGCCGTAGAGGCCGAATGCCGACAGGCCGAACAGCCCGCCCAGCGCCAGAAAGAGCGCGAAGCGTACAGCGATCAGCGGCCAGTCGGTTTCCACGTCACTTGACCGCGAAGGTGTAGTTGCCGGCGACGCGGTGGGTGTCGCTCGACACGACATGCCATGCAACGGTGTAGCGGCCCGGAGCGAGCGGCGCCTTGGGCGTAAGGACAAGCGTGCTGCCGTCACCGGCGACGGCTGCCGTCGTCGTGATCTTCATCGGCGCGTGCGTTGCCCCGCCATGTCCGGTCATCATGAGATCGGCGCCGGAGAACTTCGGCATCAGCTTTTCGCTGAAACGCAGCTCGATACGGGCAGGCTTGTCGACGGTCGCATTCGCGGTCGGCGAGGCTGTCACGAGTTTCGGATGAGCCTGCGCTGCGCTGGCGATGCCGAGAAGGGCGAGGGCGGTAGGGAGGAAGATGCTACGCATGAGATTACTCCGTGGGTTCGTGCCCTATCTACGCGCCCCGGTCGCGCACCCCTTAGCCGCCCGATGAGGGATGTCGGGCAATCCTGCGTATGAAATGCTAGTGGGGTGGAGTGGAAAGCATGGACGAACTGGACAGAGCATTGGCGAGGCTGGCGGGCGCACCCGCCCCTGCCGCGCTGGACGGCATCGAGACGCGGGTACTTGCACGGATCGGCTCGCGGCCCGTCGTGCGGCAGGCCGGCATCGGTCTTGGCGTAGTGACGGCAGCGGCGCTTGCGATCGGCATCGTCGGAGCCGAGCTGCCCGTCGCTGCCCGCCCGACCGTTTCCCTGGCCCCGCTTGGCGGAGCGTCGCCGCTTGCGCCTTCCTCCTTGCTCCTGGGTGAGCAATGACCTCGACGACGCGCATCGTTCTCGGTGTCGTGCTCGCCTTTCTGGCCGCGATCGGAGGCGTGTTCGTCGGGCGGGCGCTGTTGCCGCAGCCCAAGCAGCCAGGTGCCGCGCTGCATGACGTATTGCACCACAAGCTGACGCTCGACGACGGCCAGCAGGCACGGTTGAAGGTGCTGGAAGATCGCTTCGCGATGCAGCGGCGTGCGCTCGAGCTCGAAATGCGCGCTGCCAACACCCGGCTCGCCGAGGCGATCCAAACCGAACATGGCAATGGCCTCAAGGTCGCAGCCGCGGTGGACCAGAGCCATGCGGCGATGGGCGAGCTGCAAAAGGCGACGCTCGCGCATATCTTCGCCATGCGGCAGTTGCTGCGACCCGATCAGACCTCCCAATTTGATGCCGCGGTGGTGAAGGCACTCACCGACGGTCAGGGGTGAGCATCGACTGGACCGCATTGTCTGACGGCGAACTGGCGACGCTCAGTATCGCCGGCCGTCAGGCGGCCTTTGCGGAAATCATGCGCCGTTACCGTCAGCCGGTTTTTCGGCTCGCGCGTGCCTCTGTAGGCGAAACCGATGAAGCGCTTGATCTGGTTCAGGAAACCTTTGTTGCCGCGCATCAGGCGTTGCCGCGCTACGACACGCAGCGCGCGATGAAGGCATGGCTGTCGACGATCGCGATCAACAAATGCCGGGATTGGGCGAGGAAGCGCGCCGTTCGCCGTTTTCTGTCCTTCGGCTTCGCGGCGGAGGATCAGGCTGACACCCTTCCCGACAACGCCGTGCCGATCGATGACAGTGCAGCCGATCGCCAGGAGCTTGATCGGGTGACGCGCGCTATCTCGACGTTGCCGGTCAATCTGAAGGAGCCGCTGGTGCTGCGGACGATCGAGGGCTTGAGCCAGGCGGAGACGGCCGAGGTGTTGGGTATCAGCCAGAAGGCGGTCGAAACCCGCCTTTATCGCGCGCGGGCGCAGCTCATGGAAAAGTTGAACGCGGCTAAGGGATGATCGGGCGAGACGCGTAGAAGGGGTGAGGGCCGATCGCGGCCCGACCCTTGAGGAGCTTCGATGTCGCGCGTTCTCGATCGCCGCCAAGTGCTGCGCGGTGCCACCATGGCGGGAGGCGGCCTTGCCCTGTCGGCCTATATGCCGGCGTGGGCGCAATCCGTTTCCGCTGGTATCGCCAAACCGTTGCCGACCGTCTCGGGCGAGGACATTACGCTGAGGGTCGCGCATCAGAAGATGATGATCGACGGGCGGGAAAGCCACGCGATTGGCATCAACGGCACCGTGCCGGCACCGCTGATCCGCCTGCGCGAAGGCCAGAATGTGCGCCTTCATGTCGTCAACGACCTGGACGAAGAAACCTCGATCCACTGGCACGGCCTGCTGGTGCCGTTTCAGATGGACGGTGTTCCTGGCATCAGCTTTCCCGGCATTCCAGCGCGCTCGACCTTCACCTACGAATTTCCGATCATCCAGAGCGGCACTTACTGGTATCACAGCCATTCGGGGCTTCAGGAACAGGACGGTCACTACGGGCCGATCCTGATCGATCCCAAGGACCCGGACCCGGTGCAGTTCGATCGCGAGCACGTCATCGTGCTATCCGATCACAGCTTCCAGCATTCGCATTACCTGTTCGACCGGCTCAAGAAGGAGTCGGGCTATTTCAACCGCCAGCGCCAGACCTTGGCCGGCTTGCTCGCGGGCAAGGATCAGCCGCTCAAAGAGCGGTTGATGTGGGGCAAGATGCGGATGGACCCAGCTGACGTCGCCGACGTGACCGGATCGACCTACACCTATCTGGTCAACGGTCATGGGCCGCGCGACAACTGGACCGCGCTGTTCAAGCCCGGCGAGCGGGTCCGGCTCCGCTTCATCAACGCATCGTCCATGACGACCTTCAACGTCCGCATTCCGGGCCTGCCGATGACGATCGTCGCAGCGGACGGCCTGAACGTGCGGCCGGTCCAGATCGATGAGTTCCAGTTCGGTCCCGCCGAAACCTATGATGCGATCGTTACGCCTCCCGACATGCGCGCGTACACGCTCGTCGGCGAAAGTGTTGACCGCTCTGGCCAAGCCCGGGCCACGCTCGCGCCGCGTGAGGGCATGGCTGCCGAGGTTCCTCCCCTCCGCAAGCGTCCGCTCGCGACCATGAAGGACATGGGCATGGGCGGCCACGACATGGGCACCATGGATCACGGCGCCATGCAAGGCATGGGGAACGGTGCGGCGGGCGCGCAGGCCGGTTCGATGGCGGGCATGGACCATAGCGCGATGAACCATGGTGCCGGTGCCGGCTCGATGCAGGGGATGAATCATTCCCAGATGAACCACGGCACGGCCGCTGCCGCTGCCGGAGGGATGGCCGGAATGGCGATGCCGCAGGGTCAAAGCGGCACGATGGCCGGGATGGATCATGGCTCGGGCGCAATGCCCGGCATGGCAGGCGATCAGTCGATGGCCGGCATGGACATGGGTGGCATGGACATGGGCAACATGAACATGCGCGACTTCTCGAAGGCACCGGAGGTGAAGAAGGGGCCGGGCGTTCAGACCATCTCGGCTATGCCGGTGGACCGCACCGGCGATCCGGGTCAGGGGCTGGAGAATGTCGGCCACCGCGTGCTGACCTATCGCGATCTGATGGCGCTCGACCGCAACCCCGATACGCGGGCACCAGAGCGCGAGATCAAGCTTCACCTCACCGGCAACATGGAACGCTACATGTGGGGCTTCGACGGCGAAAAGCTGTCAGAGAACCCCGATCCGATCACGCTGCTGCATGGCGAGCGGGTGCGCGTCACCCTCATCAACGACACGATGATGGGCCACCCGATCCACATTCACGGTCACTTCTTCGAGCTGGTGACGGGGAAAGGCGCCTATGCGCCCCGAAAGCATACTGTGCTGGTCCAACCGGGCGGAACTGTCAGTTGGGACGTGACGGGAGAGGAAGGCGACTGGGCGTTCCACTGCCACATGCTCTACCACATGCACGCGGGCATGATGCGTGTCGTCCAGGTCCGCAAGGCCGGGGAGGCCGCAGCATGAGCCGGTCGATCCTCCTTGCCGGTTTGGCATCAGCGATCATCGCTGTTCCTGCCTTCGCACAGAGCATGGACCATTCCATGCACGACATGCCGGGCATGACCATGCCGGCCAAGCCTGCCGCCAAGGCCGCCCCGAAACCCGCGCGGAAAGCCGCCGCGAAGCCGGCATCCAAGCGCAAGGCACCTGCCAGAAAGACGGCGTCCCGACGTGCGCAGGCCCAAGCTCCGGCGACTGACCCGCACGCCGGTCACGATATGAGCGGGATGCAGGGGATGGACATGGGCGGCCAGCAGTCGGCCCCCGCCTCGAACCCGCACGCGGGCCACGATATGTCGGCCATGCCCGGCATGGGTGCCCCGGCAGGAACGGCGCAGGACCAACACGCCGGCCACGACATGAACGCGATGCCGGGCATGGCGATGAACGGCGATCAGGGCGGCGCTAAAGTCGGGACCGACCTGCCCCCCGGCAATAAGCCCGCACCCGCTCCCTCCGGCGATCATCTTGCCGATCGTTTCTGGGGTGCGAAGGCGATGGCGACCTCCCGCGAGGACGATCTGCGTCGCGAGCATGGCGGGATGACCTACTATCAGGTGCTCTTCAATCTGGCCGAGTACCAGGCTCGCAAGGGTAGCGACGGGTATCGTTGGGATGGCGAGGCGTGGGTCGGAGGCGACATTGATCGCCTGTGGCTGAAGTCGGAGGGCGAAGGCAGTTTCGGCAAGTCGCTCGACAGCGCCGAGGTTCAGGCGCTCTACAGCCATGCACTCGACCCCTATTGGAACCTCCAGGCGGGCGTCCGCTACGACATCAAACCCAACCCTTCCCGGACCTATGCGACCGTGGGTATCGAGGGGCTGGCACCTTACTGGTTCGAGGTAGAAGGTGCGCTGTTCCTGTCGAACAAGGGCGAGGTGCTGGGTCGTGCTGAGGGCTATTACGATCAGCGCATCACCAATTATTTCACGCTTCAGCCAAGGGTCGAAGCCAACTTCTCTGCGCAGGACGTGCCGGAGACAGGCACCGGGTCGGGGCTTACCGATCTGGAGGCAGGCCTGAGGCTTCGGTATGAAGGCCGGCGCGAGCTGGCGCCGTATATCGGCGTGTCGTGGGAACGGCAGTTCGGCGACACCGCGCGCTTCACGCGGGCACGCGGCGGTGACACCGGCGGGTTCAGCTTCGTCGCTGGCGTGAGGACCTGGTTCTGAGCCCGCGGTTGCGCCTCCACATCGGGGCGAGCAAGGTCCATCGCTGGCTTGCTCTCCTGATCGGGGCGCAGGTGATCGTATGGTTCACCAGCGGACTCATTATGAGCCTGCTGCCGATCGACACGGTTCACGGCGATCACCGGATCGATCGCAATGCCGAGCCGGCGCTGTCGATCGACCAAACCTTTGCACCCGTTCCTGCCCTGCTCGCGAATGCCGGCGTGCCTGTCCGTCAGCTTCAACACCGGATGCTGCTCGGCCGACCCGTCGTTGAGGCGCAGCTTGCCGATGGCAAAATCCGGTTGCTCGACGCCCGGACGGCTGCGCCGCTCCCACCGATCGACATGAGGGCCGCGGCGGCCATCGCCGGCAGGGCCTATCGAGGCGGACCCGCAGTTCCGACGATGGAGCGGGTGGAGCGCCCGAGCACCGAATATCGCGGCAGCCTTCCCGCATGGCGCGCATCGTTCCCTGACAAAGATGCGACGCGCATCTACGTGTCGGCGGAAACCGGCCGGCTGACCTCGGTGCGTACCGGAACGTGGCGGCTCTACGACTTCTTCTGGGGCCTCCATATCATGGACTGGACCGAGCACGAACGCTTCAACACGCCGTGGCTGATGGCCTTTGCGGCGGGTGGCCTCGTGTTCGGCGTCGCGGGTGCGATCCTCCTGTTCATGCGCTGGCCGCGACGCAGGCGGAGAAAAGTGCAAGGGACAGCCCGAACCGCCGCGTAGTTTCTTTGGGGGGTGCCAAAGGAGAACGAGCGATGGACCACGACCAGCACCGATCCGGCCAGGGTGGCGGGATGGGCATGAGCTACGGGCGGTTCGCCGCCATGATAGCGACATCGACCGTCGTGATGTTCGGGTTGATGTACCTGAACACCTATGCCCTGAGCCACGTCGAGTACAGTCAGACCCGGACGTGGATGGCGATCGTCATGGGTGCCGTGATGGCGATCATCATGCTCGGTTTCATGTGGGGCATGTACCCGAACCGCCGCGCCAATCTCGGCATCGTGGCAGGCGCCGTCATCGTGTTCACCGGCGCGCTGTGGCTTGTCCGCAGCCAGGACACAGTCGGTGACGTTGCCTACATGAAGGCGATGATCCCGCACCACTCGATCGCGATCATGACGAGCGAACGGGCACACATCAAAGACCCGGAAGTGCGTAAGCTCGCTGACGGCATCATCGACGCCCAGGTTCGCGAAATTACGCAGATGAAGCGGATGATCGCCCGACTGGAAGCGAACCCCACGCCCCCGAACGCGCCGGACCTGCCTTCCTATCGCGACCGGCAGGTGCCGCCCCCGCCCCCCGAGACGGATCAGAGCACCGGCATCAACACCTTGCAGCCGGTCCGATAGATTTACCGTTGGTTGAGGGGTGGCGTGCTGGTGCACGTACCTTTTCGCATGGGCGGGGGTAACGTGGAGAAATCAGACATGAAGACAATCGCGATCATGACCGCCGCCCTGTTCGCCGCCGCCCCGGCATTGGCGCAGCAGACCGGGCATCAGGGGATGGATCATCAGGGAATGAACCATGCAGGCATGATGCAGCCGAGCGCGGCCAATCCCTACGGCCCCGACATGATGAAGATGCACGAGCGGATGATGGCGGCAAAGGGTGCCGACGCCGGCGAGACGTGGATTCGTCAGATGATCGAGCATCACCGCGGCGCGATCACGATGTCGCAGACGGCACTTCGCAGTACCCGGAATGCGGAAATCCGTCGTGAGGCGCAGAAGACGATCGACAGCCAGAACCGTGAGATCGCGACGTTGAACGCCATGCTTCGCAAAATGGGCAAGAACCCGCAGTAACCGACCCGCCCTCGCCTTTGGGCGACACAAGTCAGCTATTGGAGAGCCGATGATGAGCCGACCTTTTCGTGCTGCGATAGCCGCCTTGTTGATGGGGCTTCCCGCGACCGCGATGGCCGCAGCCGACATTGCCATGCACCGCGATCCGGGGTGTGGTTGCTGCGAGAAGTGGGCTGAGCAGGTCCGCCAGCAGTTCGGCCGCAAGGTGCGGATCATCGACGATGCCAATCGCGGCGCTTTGCAGCGTCGCGTCGGCGTCCCGGCGGATCAGCTATCCTGTCATACCGCCATCGTCGACGGCATGGCCTTCGAGGGCCATGTTCCGATCGCTGACATGAAGCGCGTTCTGGCGCAGCGTCCCAAAGGCGTCAGTGGGCTGGCAGTCGGCGGGATGCCGCTCGGGTCGCCCGGCATGGAGGTAGCGGGCATGAAGGCCCAGCCCTTCTCCGTCATCGCGTTCGGCCCGGGCGGTCGCCGCGTCTATGCCCGGCATGGTTAGGTAGCTGGCGGGAGCGATGAACCGCTCCCGCCCGCCGTCAGATCAGTGCTTCATGCCCGACATGTCGTGGCCAGCGTGATCGCCGCCCTTCTTCATGTCCGCGCAGCAATCCTTCTTGCAGCAGTCGCTGCCGTCCTTGCAGCAGGTCTTGTCCGCGCCGCAGCAGCCGGCATCGGCCGCGAATGCAACGCCGGGGATCGCCAGCGCCAGGGCAGCGCCGATCAACTTGAACTTGGTCATTGGTAACTCCGTCGATTGAATGTGTGGGTAGTTCGGATCGTCACACAGCTCGCGGAGGGGGTGTTGCAGGCGGAACGGGCATTCCCATCAATCCCGCAACAGGTAGTGGTTTGAGCGCGATGCGGATCGGAGCGTTAGGTCCGGTCTGCGCCAACGCTTCACTCTGAACTGCCATGCAGGGCGTCGAGCAGGCTGCTTGTTGCGGGGCCTTCGTGGGTTTGTGACTTCCCTCGCAATCGGCCATCTCGGATGCGACCGGCGCGGCGTTCGCCACGGCCTCGCAGATCGGGCCGAGGTGCAGGACAAGCATCACCGCCAGCATGGTCAGCACCGCCAGGCGAAGCGGGCGGGCAAGGCGGTTCAATCGACGCTCCACAGGCTTATCGATCCCGATCACCGTTCGATGTCAATGCGCCATCGAGAGCGCTGCTGGCGCGGCAATCATCCAGATCGCCATCGCGACCATCATCACGTTCTCGGTGAGCGACAGGAAGCCGAGCGGCACGTTGCTGTCTCCGCCGACACAGGCGCACTTCAGCTCGCGCTTGTCGATATAGACGGCCTTGATGACCGACACCGCACCGATCGTGCCGATGACGAGCGCGACCGGCACCGAGAGCCAGGTCAATGCACCCGCCGCCATCAGAACGCCCGCCAGACCCTCCGCGTAGGGGTAGATATAGGAATAGGGCACCCATCGCTTGGCAAGTAGGTCGTAGTTGAGGAACATGCTCGAAAAGCTCTCGACGTTCTGGAGCTTGAGCATCGCGAGCACGCACATCGAGAAGGCGATGAACCACTCTCCCGCGCGCACCGTGACGGGCGTACCGAACGCGGCGTAGCTAGCGGCCAGCGCCATCAGTGCCGTCATAGCGAACACCGCGATCACCGGGCGGTAGGTGACGGCCTTGGGATCGCGCACTGCCTTGCCGAAGAAACGGCGCAGGTCGTCATAGCCTCCTACCCGCTCGCCCCCGATGAAGGTTTGCGGCGTCGTCTTGACCCCGTGCTTCGCCTTGAAGGCGTCAGTTTCCTCCCGCGTGCGCAGCCAGTGGTCCTCGACCTCATAACCCTGTCGCCGAAGCAGATCCTTCGCCTTCAGACCATAGGGGCAGGTGTGCTCCGGCATCACCATCCGGTAGATTATCGCGCTTTTGGGGGCCGCGGTCGCCATCGTCTTCTCCGTGTTCTCGCGACCCCTATATGGGGTCTGTAGTATAGTACGGAGTCAAGCATGGTATCCCTCACGATTGCCGGTTTAGCGCGTGAGGGTGGCGTCGGCGTCGAGACGGTTCGCTATTATCAGCGACGCGGACTCCTCGACACGCCCCAACGTCCTCAGGGAGCCGGATCGAGCGGCGGGGTCAGGCGCTATGGGCCCGAAGATGTGCGCCGGCTTCGCTTCATCCGCTCGGCTCAGGCCGCGGGATTCAGACTTGAACAGATAGGTGACCTGCTCGTGCTGAACGCGACCGATGATCGTGCGCAGGCGCGCCAGCTTGCCCGCGAGCAGATTGCTGCCTTGGACATAAAAATCAAGGAACTCAATCGCGCGCGCGCGTCTCTTCAACATTTAGCCGACGAATGCGGTAATGGCTTCGACGGCCCGTGTCCGATCCTGACGACCTTCGATCGATCCTAAGCGTCGGTTAACCTTCGTTGTCCCATAAATGGGGAGGTTGCGCTTTCTGAGACGCGTCAAACCTTCCCAAATCTTGATCGAAAGCGGGAAAGGGGCGCGATCAGGATTGCGGCGCGGCGGCGATGCTCGCCAAGTCCGTGGCCGCATCGATCGACGTGCCGGCTTCCCCATCGCTCATGACGATCTCCGCTTCCGGATGATCCTTCGTGATCGCGACAATGCTTCGACTAGCGAGGCCAGTCTCATCGTTCACTTCATAGGCTTGCTGGGCGACGCGCCTGCCGCGCCATCCCGTTCCATTTCTTCCGCGCTTATCGCCTCTTGTTCGGGGGCAGGCAGATGGCGGTACAACGTCGCCACCGACACACCGATCGTTGGTGCGATCTCACGGGCGGACATGCCCGATGCCAAGAGCTTTCGCGCGGCCTCGATCCGCTTGGGCGTCATGACCTTCTTGCGCCCGCCTACCCGGCCCTCGCTACGCGCGACGATGAGCGCGGCCGTCGTTCGCTCGCGCACGAGGTCGCGTTCCATCTCGGCCATCGCAGCCATGATGTGAAAGACGAGCTTCCCCGCCGTCCCTGCTGTGTCGATGCCATCGGTGATGGATCGGAGGCCGATGCCGCGATCTGCCAGCTCGACCGCAAGATCGACCAGTCCCTTCATCGTCCTGCCAAGGCGATCGAGCTTCCATACGACCAGCACGTCCCCCTCGCGAGCGTGCGACAATGCTTCGGCCAGGCCAGTGCGGTTCGCCTTGGCGCCAGATGCCTTGTCCGAGAAAGTGCGATCGCAGCCAGCTTCCTTCAGCGCCACCAGCTGGGGCGTCAGATCCTGCTCCGCTGTCGATACGCGCGCATACCCGATTAGCATTGATCAGTCTCAAAACTCATCCGCGACCCCTATCATGCCGCGAGCATTTTGCGAAAGCGTTTTGAGACAAGGCCGATTGCTGCTATCGGTGTCTCACATGAAGTCGCTTCAAAAACGATCGTTTAAGAGACACGCCGGCAGCTTCGGTCGCCAAAAGCACGAAGGCACACGGCGCGCGCTGCAAACGGTCATCGAAAGCATGAACTTTGCGGCCTGTGGCGAGGCGATTGGAGGGATGCGGACGATTCCGCACCCCATCTTCGTGCTTTCACCGACCGATCGCCTTCGGACGGGGGCCGCCCTACCATGAATGACGCCGGTTCGATCCAGGGCGATCTTTTCGCGCTCGACAGTCCGTTGCTGACCGAGGTGCGCGGCGAGCGTTCGCTGATGGCTTTCCCGTTCTTCGCACTGAGCAAAGGGAAATGGACAAAACCGCTCGCCTATAAGACCGATACGGTTTCAATCGAAATCGTTGCCACTTCCAAAGGCGTCGCGACGATCTATGACAAGGAAGTGCTGCTCTATATCGCCAGCCTGATGGTGGCGAAACTGGAAGCCGGTGTCGGCGTGTCGCAAGACTTCTACTTCACGGCTCATGATCTATTCCGCGTCACTGGCGTCAATGGATCGGCGCGATCCTACGCTCGCCTGTCGGACGCATTGGAGCGGCTGCAGGGCACGCAGATCAAGACCAACATCGAGGCTGGTGGCGAGGGCCAGGCCGGCTTTTTCTCGTGGCTGTCCGAGGCCCAGCTTCATTACACCAAGACCAAAACTGGCGATAAGCGGCTGAAAGCCGTCAAGGTACGGCTGTGCGATTGGCTATACCGTGCCATTTTGCGAGACCGGCGTGTGCTCGACTATGCTCCCAGCTATTTCCAGCTCGGTCCCATCGAGCGGCGGCTTTACGAGGTTGCGCGCTCTGCCTGTGTGCATGGTGCTGTCGATGTCGATCTTGACGAGCTGCGCTTACAACTCGGCTATCAAAGCTCGCTCAAGCATTTCCGCTACGAGCTTAAACGAATAGCCGACGAAAACAGCATTCCCGGCTTCACCTTCGATTTGCTCGAACATGCCGCGACATCTGAAAAAGGGCGATCGCGACGCAACGCCGGAGCTGGACGGGTCAAGATTACTCCCCGCCCCCTCTTGGCAAGTGCCTGACCTCTTCATCAGTTCGACTTCGCGAATCAACTAAGCGGCGTTGCCGCCCTTCGGTCAGCGATAGCACGAAGTAGGGTCGGCCAAAGCACGAAGCGCGGTCGCCAATAGCACGAACGCGATCGGCAACGGTCAGCGAAAGCACGAACTTTTGTTGGAGTCGGTCGTCGAAAGCACGAACTTCAACTGTTTCGCCCCTCCGCGTAATTCGCCAAAAATATCGGAGTGCCGGGAGCATTCTGCGATCGGCCATCAGGGAGCGGCCGTGACCACATAAACGAATGCCCGGCACGAAGGCCGGGCACCCTGGAACGTGATGAGCGATGCCTGCAAGCATCGATCGGGACGTAAGACACCCCCCTCATACTCGTTCCCGAGCCTTGGTTCAAGGGAGCGCGCTTCGCGCCACGCTCTAGTTTTGCCTGGTCCCGGCCCCACGAAGGGGACGGAAGATGGGAGCTGTTTCACTCGCGAAGGCGAGCTTCATGGCGCTCGACCGCATCGAGCGGGCGCGCCCACGATCGCGATCGGGGTCTGCAAATCCGACACGGGCGCATGTCCACCCGAACAGCCGCAAGGCGGGCACGTTCGAGGACGACTTCTTCTATAGCTATGCCAAAGGCGAGACCGACCGGCTCTACAAGAAGGCCGTCGAGCTGCTGAAGCGCAAGAATGCCGTGCGCAGGCTGGCGCGCGCCGAGGGGCGACAACTCACCGAAGACGAGCGGCTTGTGACGCTGATAACGCCGGCAGCCGTGCGCGTGTTCGAGCAGCTTACCACCTTGGCCCGGACGTGCGCTGGCAAGGTGTTTCCGACCTGGGAGTGGATCGAGGCTGCAAGCGGCCTGTCTCGTGCGAGCGTCGGGCGGGGCCTTTCGATCCTCGCCACGATGGGCTTGATCGAGAAGCAGCGCCGCTGCGTGCCGATCGATCCGCCCGCTGATCGTCCCAAGGCCCGCAATGCGCAGACGTCGAACGTCTATCGCATGAGCTTTCCCAATCGGCTTGCTCGATTTCTTCCGCGCTTCCTGCGTCCCGTTCCGCTCCCCGACGATGTTGTGCAACGCGAGATCGACCGCATCGAAGAAATCGAGACGATGCGCCTTTGGCGGACGCCGCGACAGGTGGTGGCTGAGGAGATCGAGGACGACGGTCTGCGCCGGGTGTTGGACAGCCTTGCCATTGCGCTCGAGAAGCAAGAGTCTCAAAAAAATGGTCAACCGCTCCTAGATTCATATAATCTAAGGGCAGATGGAGTTGGCCTAGTCGGCCAACGCTCTAACGCCTGACGGCGCAGAACGGCCTAGACGAACCCACAGGACAAAATCCCACCCCGAGGCACTTAGCCGCTCCGTCGGACGCGGCGCTACGCGTCGCGATGCTCCCGAGAGGAGCAAGCGGTTTCCGTCGCGCTCAAATGGCCACGTTCGTGCTTGCTGATAGCGATTTTCATCGACGAACGCGGCCGTAGCGTCCAGCCCAAAGGGCCGCAGAGGCGTGATCGGCACCGTCATCTCATTTCCAAAGCTGCCTGCCATCTCAATTCGGCTCGGTGGTTGCGGCTTGAACGACCTTCCTCTTGTCGCGTCGGCATTCCTGTTGGGCGCGAAATCGATGCCGCGCGATTGTGATTGCCGTCCTTCGATTGGCTATTCCTGTATTGATGGGAAAATGGGCGCTGGCCGCCTTGCACGATCAAGCAAAAAACCGGCTGCGCCTACGGTTTCCGCCACGCGGACCCTCCGTTTTTTAGCTGGATCGCGGCGTCTGCACTCCCCTTCAATTCCCATCAGGAATGAGCCTGATCGATGGAAAGGACAGGACCATGCAGAATATCGCGGAGTTTCGGATCATCGGCCGGGTGGGCAAGATCTCTGAGCACGACAAGGTGACGAAGGTGAACGTCGCCGCCAACTACAACCGCCAGGAGAATGGCGAGTGGGTGACGGACACCCATTGGAACGAGGTGACGCTGTTCGGCAAGCTGATCGAGCGCGGCGGCAAAGCCCAGAAGGGCGACCTGGTGCATATCACGGGCCGCGTGCGCCAAAACTCCTACGACACGGCTGAGGGCCGGCGCTACACGGTGGAGCTGATCGCCGACGGCTTTGCGGTACTCGCCAAGGGATCGGAGGATCGCGACTAAGAGCGGTCGGGGCCGCCTACTGGCGGCCCTTCTCGCCGGCGAAGTTCCAGCTCGACCGCTTCGCGCATGAAGTCGGACTGGTTCTCACCATCCCGCAGCACGGCCTTGATCCGGCCGAGCGTCCCTTCCGGAAATCGCGCCATCGTCTTTTCCGCGTTAATCCGCGGGCGACCTGCCGTTCCTGATTTGCTAGTGGTCATCCCGAAGTACGCATATTGTTGATACCACCTATTGACGTGATTTCAGATACCACTTATTACAGGATGCGCCTTTCATCAAGGCGACGGAGGCACTGCCATGTGGGATAATCTGCTGACGATCGGACTATTCGTCCTGATTGGTTGGGCCGTCCTTCGGGGCGGTGGCGGCCGTAATCCGCGCATTTGGAGCGGCGACACGCCTGATGAGGAGGCGCGTCGCAACACGCGAACCGATTCCAACTATCGCGGCTATGACCATTGGAACAACAATTCGGATCGGGGTTGGTAGGGCGTGAAGACCATTGCCATTAATGTGGAGAAGGGCGGCGCCGGCAAGACGATGATCGCTTGTCACTTGGCGTGGGTGCTGGCTGATGCCGGGCATCGTGTGCTGTTCCTCGACCTTGACCGGCAGTGCAATGCAACCGATGCCCTCGCCGACTTCGAGAGCCTTGGCACGTGTAAGCCGCTGTTCGAGCCGAACTATGTTCCGCCGACCAGCCTTCCCCGCCTCTCTATCTATTCGAACCGCATGGGCGGCGAATACGATGCCGACTATCCTCGCGCGCTGACTAACATTAATGCCAATTTTCCCGCGCTCGATTCTCATTTCGACTTTTGCGTCATTGATACGCCGCCCTCTTGGTCGTGGATCAACTATGCGGCGCTGCTGGTATGCAATCACTTGATTGTTCCCGTCGAGCTAGGACCGTTCGGGCCGGCAGCGACGAAGCAGGTTTCGGACTCGATTGCGACGGTGAACCAGCGCCGGAAGACGCCAATCCACGTCGTGGGGCTAGTTCCGAACCGAGTGCGTGCAAACGACACCCATCAAATGAAGATGCTTGCTGCGATCAAGGAGAAGATCGGGCGCAATCTGTTCACGAACTTTCTTCCCGAGCGTGCGCACTACAGCCAGGCGATGCAGGAGCATGTCCCGGTCTGGCGGTTCGACAAAGACGTTCGGACCTCTTTGCCGCCCATGCGCGCCTTCCTTGAGGAAGCCATGACCCGGATCGGGAGCCACAAATGACAGATTTCTCCGGCTTTGATGTTTTCAGCGAGAAAGCGGCTGTTGCTGACGCCGATCGCGTCCAGCTCCTCGATCCCGAGCTGCTCTACCCCGATCCCGAGAACGTGCGGAGTGCGATCGACGAAGCGACGATCGATGAGATGGCCGAGACGATCAAGGAGCGGGGCCAGCTTCAACCGATCACCGTCGCGCCCAAGGATGAAGATGGGCGCTATCGGATCATGTTCGGCGAGCGGCGCTGGCGTGCGTGCCGGAAGCTGGGAATGCAGGTCCGCGCGATCGTCAGCAAGGCCGACGACATCGAACAGGTGCGCATCGATCAATTCATCGAGAACGATCAGCGCGAGGACTTGTCGACCGCCGACATGATCCGTTTCGTCACCGGCCAGGTAGCGAAGGGACGTTCGCTCGCCGAGCTGGCACGCGCGACAGGCCGCAACCGCACGTTGCTGACCCGCTATCAGGGGCTGGCAAAGGCTCCCGATTATGTCGCGGCGCTATTTGCGGACATCTCGATGCGAAGTGCTGTCGCTTTGACCCAGGCTGCGAAGGCCGATGATGCGGCGACACGTGCGTTTGTTGCGAATACCGCCGCTGAGGACATGACCGTGCTGGCGTGTGAGCGGTTCGCGCGCGAGATTGGCGGGAAGAAGTCCACATCAAAGCCCGAGGCGGCTCCAGTGGAGGGTGTCGCGCCCCCTACCCCTGCCCCCACGCCGGAACCGTCGACTGATAGCGAGCCGGATGCAACTTCTCTGGCACCGACGACGGACGAGATCAGGGACGACGAAGCCGAACGCGCGCTGGATGAGACACCGGTTCCTGTTCTTTCCGCGCCGTCTCAAACGCCACCCCCCCGAGCAACGTCGAAACCGAAGGGTGGCAAGCCGCGCATCGAGCGCCCTACGATCGAGCTTGAAGGCAAGCGCGCAATGGTGGTCGAGGCGCTGCTACATTTCGACGGTGAAGCAGAGCCCCGGATCGTTAGCTGGCGCTAATCTCGCCGAGTGAACGGAGAGCGCCGGCAGTTGCCGCCCCTCGCTTCCAGGCTCAATCCTTCTTTCCGCGATTTCTCACTTGCAAGATGGATTGCTGTGCCACGTGGCACACGTGAAGGCAGATTTTAGTGGGGGATGTTTGATGGCAGGATAGGTGTTGCGGCGTCTTGTGTATTACATTAGCCTTCGGGCTATGTCGATTGCGCCGCAGCCTGCATCCCCCACAAAGGACACAGCGATGCTGACGGCGCGCGTCGATCGCGAGTTGCTGGCGGCGTTCGATGCAGTCGCCGAGGGGAGGGGAGGGCGGAGCGCTCTCCTCCGCACCGTCCTCCAGCAGTCATTGAAGCATGTCGCTGACGCGCCCCGGATCGCACCCAGGGCGGACAGCCCCAGCAATCGGGTCAACCTTCGTTTCACCGACGTCGAAACCGCAGTCCTCGATCATCGGGCGGCGCAACGCGGTGTCGATCGGGCAGGGTGGATCAAGGCGCTTGTCCGTCGCCATCTTGCGCTCAAGGCAGGTGTCGACGACGGGCTGCGCGACGCGGTGGCGCCGATCCGGATGCAGCTCACGCGGATCGGGCGAAATCTAAATCAGGCCATGAAGGCCGGGAACGCTGCGATGATGGCCGATAGCGGCCTGCAAATCGATCGTGAGCTGCGCAGGATCGCCGACATGCGCGAAGAGATCAACGAGCAGATCGAGGCGCTGGCGGCTGCGCTGCGCGGCGAAACCGCCTTTTGGGAGGTGGCTGACTAATGTCGTTCGGGGATCGCGAGGACGAGCTGTGGGAGGCAATGAAGCCCAGCTTCAAGCCACGCCTCGTCAGCGATCCGAACATCAAATACGCCAAGCATCTGGTCAATCAGACCGGGCCTTTCGCTACAAGAGGGGCGCTAACGTCACTTGGCCGCACTGATGTTCGGGCGACGCTTGCGCGCGTCGTGCGCCGAGCCCCGGAGGTGCTGGTCAAGGTTACGGGGCGGAAGAAGGGCGCGAAGCACCTTGCCGCGCATCTCGATTATATCGGCCGTCATGGCGACATTCCTCTTGAGACGCGCGACGGGGAACAGCTCGCGACGAAGGAGGATGCGCAGCGGATCGCGGATGAGTGGTCCGATTCCCTCTACTGGCGGCAAGGGACGTCCGTTTCAGCCGTCGCGATGGTGTTTTCGATGCCGGCAGGCACGGACCCTGAAACTGTGAAGCAGGCCGTGCGCGAAACCGCCGAGCGCATGATCGGCGATAATCACGATTATCTCATGGCGCTCCATACGGACACGCCGCGACCTCACGTGCATTTGACCGTCCAGGCCGAGGGATTGAACCGCAAGCGGTTCGACCCACGCCGCGAGGATCTGTTTCGATTTCGCGAGGCGTTTGCCGAGGCGCTGCGCAGCCGGGGCGTCGAGGCCGAGGCAACGCCTCGTTACAGCCGAGGCCAGGGGAGGGCGGGGACCAGCATGGCGCTGACACAGCTTCGCTCCCGCATACGCAGCGGCGCATCCCGTCAGCCGACCGAAACAGATCTTCGTCAGGCCCGTGAGGCGATGCAGATCGCACTTGGCAATGCCGAGCAGCCCGCATTCGTGTCGAAGACCCGCGCGCGCTGGCAGGACACGAGGCGCCGCTATGAGGCTGCGGCCGATCGGCTCGACCGCAGCGCCGATCACGAGGATCGCAAGCTCGCCGGCGATGTCCGAACATTCCTCCAAGAGCGGGCCAACATCGAGACGGTCCCCGATCGGATGCTACGGGATGCCGAAGCGCGGGTCATAGCGGCGCGACAGCCAGCGCGGACCGATCCTTCGCTTGAACCGGGTGTGCCACGTGGCACACCTCCACCTCCGGCAAGACGTCGCTGACAATGCGCCATCAACTCACAGGAAATGTCGGCCTCTACCATGTCGCGCGCGAGCTATCCCGGCGGGGTTGGCATGTGATGCCGACGGTCAGAAATGCGCGTGGAGCCGATCTCTACGCCGCAAGCGATGACGAGGCGCGCGTACTGCCGATCCAGTCGAAAGCGCTGTCGAAGCGGGCGCCGGTGCCCCTTGGCGGATCGCTCGACCGACTTTGCTCGCACTGGTGGGTCGTCACCATCAATGCAAACACTGCCTCGCCTACATGCTTCGTGCTGACGTTGGATGAAGTGAAGGCCGCAGCCCATCGTGGCGTCAACCAGGCCGGCACTGCCTCATACTGGCTCCAGCCCAAGTCCTACGCGCTTGAAGAATATCGCGAGGCGTGGGATCGGCTTGGATCACCAGACGCACTGAGCGAACCCGCTAGTTCTTATTGAGGCCCATTTCCCTGCTCTGAAGCTTTGCTTTCCAAAGGGCCTCCACGCGGATGATCTCGTCAACCGTTAAGCCCGACCCGCAGACCTCCAGAATGGATACTTGGTAGTCCGAGAGCTCGCGACTTTTCAGCCCGATGTTGCCACCGTGGCCATCGCGCGCGTAGCCTGTCCAGCGGCCGAGAAAGCCATCCTCACCATAGGCGGAGCCTACATATTGCTCTTTGGTGCGGGGGCAGGTCAGAAGGTAGATCCCGCGCGCGGCCCTGAGCGCGGCGAGCCAGTTCGACGGCAGTGCCGGCCTGTCGGTATAGATCGAGTTCGCGGGCGCCTCCCTGTGTCACCGGCACGCCCCGCAGGGGATCAATGATGGTGGGATCGCACGGTCCTATCTTCTCGATCTCGTAGAGTCCTACGAACAGCGTCGAGGCTGCTGGGGTGACGACGAAGCTGGCCCAATATCTCCCTGTCAGCTTCGGTCCATTCTGAACGCTTTGGATGGACTGATAGAGCAGGAACCCGTCATGGTCGTCTCGCCACAAAGTGTATGGCGTCCGACCTGCATATTTGATTGTTTGGTGACGCAGCAGGCGCACGTCACGCGGATCGATGCCGTAGTCGTCCAGCAGTGAATTGAAGGTCAGCCCCATACCGCGATGGTAGCTCCGCGCCGAGGGAATGCGATGCGAAAATGTTCAGGCTCGATGGTGCGCTTCATCGGCTCCGGGATTTCTGAAGGATCTGATCCTGCGCCATCTCACGCACCCGCTGTTCCTGGCGCGCTTTGACCTCAATGCCGGCAATCGTCTCGCCACGGCCGATCCGAGCTGCCACTTCCTCCTTGCGCTCCGCCACGAACTCGCGCCGTTTATCGTAATCGCTGGGGAAGCGTTCGGCCGCGACCGCCATTGCAAGTGCGACATGGCTTTGAGCCTTGCGCAACTCGGGGTCTTTCGCGTTCTGGACATCTGACTGCCGGCGGAATCGTTCGGCCAGATCGGCACGCGGTTCGGCCTGTTCTCTCGTGTCGCGGGCCTGGTTGGCGGTCCGCGTCGATCGCGCTTGATTGTCGGGCACGCCGCCTTGCCGCAACGCCTCACGCTCGGCCGCGGCCTTCGTCTTCTCGTCAGGTTTGTAGCCGTCAACCTTTATGCCCTGCGCCGAGGCGGCGAGATAGGCAGCCCGCTGGAACTCGGCATCGCCGCTGACCTTGATCGCAGTCCACCCGTTTTCCTTCGCGAGCCGGATCAGATCGGGAAGGGAGTTTGGGTCTTTCGCCTTGATGCGATCAGGCGTGATGGTCGCGACCGGCTGTTTGTCGTGCGCGCTTCGATAGAGCTTGTCGCCAACCCGGAGGAACCGAGAGTCCAGCTCGGCGGGCACTTCCATCGGACGCCTGCGGCGTGCCTCGCCTTCCTTGCCTGTGCCGGCAGCTTCGACATTCTCAACCATGTCAGCGCTCCTGTTCGATTACACCAATGACCTCATTGCCACTTTGCTCGGCCGACACGTCGATGAGCATGTCGGGATGATCCTGGGTGACGACGCAATCCATCGCGAAGGTGAATGGATCGGGGTCCGTGAGCTGATCGAATGTCGGCAGCACACAGTCGGGAAGATCCTCGTCATCACGCACTACGCGCGGGATCGGAGCCACTTGCGGCGCTGCCTCCACGCGCGCGCGAAAGAGGCCATCCGCGTAGTAGCGAATTTTGTCCCCGTGGATGGGTGGTATGCCGCCCCGCAAAAGGAGTAATTCGGTGTCGGGGAATTGCATCAACTCCTGCGGAAGCAGGAGGGCGCGGCGCTGATCCGACATGGATTTGGAGCGGTTCGCCAGAACGCCGTGGATCGTGAGCGACTTGGTGATCGATTCCTGCCCGATATAGCCGATCCGTTCGGAAAGCTCGTTCGCCACGCGCAGCTCTTTCGGCGTGAAGGCGACCTCGACGCCGCAGTTGGCGACGATCTCATTCGCCACGTGCTCACCATAGACAGCGCGAAGTTGAGAGCGGGACTGGATGACGGGCAAGAGCCGAATGCCGTAGCCCGCCACATAGGAAAAGGCGCTCGCAATCACCTGCGCCCGCCCTATCCGCGCAAATTCGTCCAGGATGACGAGGATCTTTAGCGGCGTCTTCTCGTCAGGGAGGTCACGCACGTTCAGGTCGACGAGTTGCTGAAACAGGAGGTTGTAGAGCGGCGCCACCCGATCCAGTTCGTCAGGGGAGACGCCCAGATAGATCGACATGCGCTTGGTGCGCAGCTCGCGCAAATCGAAGTCGCATTCTTCCGTCGCCGCATCAACGCGGGGATTGAGCCACAGACTGAGCTTGGACGTGACGGTCTGGACGATGCCGGCAAAGGTGTTGTCTGCCCCCGATGTGAAGTCAGCGAGCGCATTCCGGCACCCTTGCGATAGATCGAGCGAGCGATCTTCGAGAACGCGGCGGAAAAACCCGCGCGTGTCGCCCGTCGTCATCAACCGGTAGATGGCGCCGATGGTGAAAGGCTGATCGGCGACCGCAAGATAGGCCCCGACGCCGACAAAGGCGGTTCGCGCCGAATCCGTCCAGAATGGCTCTCCGCGCTCGGGGGGCACGAACAGCATCGTGGCGATCTTCTGCAGCTCGATCACCACTTGGTCAGGATCGGTGCGGTCGATGTAGCCGAGCGGATTATAACGGGCGGTTCGGCCTTCCGGATCGGTCGGATTGAACAGGTAAACGGCCTGGCCGTATTTCTGGCGAAAACCCGCCGTGGCTTCCCAATTCTCACGCTTCACATCGAGGACGACGACCGACTCCTGCCATGACAACAGGTTCGGGATGACGATGCCGACCCCTTTGCCCGAGCGGGTAGGGGCCTCAACGATACAGTGCTCATTGCCGCCGAAGGTCAGGAACTTCCCGCCCTTCTTTCCCAGGACAATCCCGTCATTTGCGCGGAAACCGGCGCGACGGATCTCGCTATCTTTGGCGAAGCGGGCAGCCCCGTGGAGAGGTGGCTTCCGCTTTGCGACCCACCACAGCATGAGGCCGGCGATGATGAAGCCGACCAATGCACCTCCGGCGAGCGCTTTCAGCACCACGGGATCGTGCCGATAATACCAGAAGAACCCCGGCATCTTGAAAATGTCGAACTTGGCGCTGGGGAGGCCCAGGTAGATCCAGGCGATGACCGACGTGATGAGGAAGGCCACGACGATCCCGACCGGAATGCCGAGGGCGAGAATGGCGCCCCTTTTAGGCTGCATGACGCCCTGCCGGATCGTAGTAGATCTCGGTCATCCGGAACTTCCCATCGACCTTCTTCATCTGCACCACGACGTCGACGAGGATCTTGAGCAGCGAGCGTATGTCCTCACGCGCCAGGTCTGCGCCGCCTTCGCTTTCCTTCACCAACAGCGTCAGTTGCTCGAAGGCCAGTTCGGCCGAATCCGCGTGGATCGTCGTAATCGAGCCGGGATGACCGCTATTGACGTTGCGCAGGTAGAAAAATGCGGTCCCATCGCGCAGCTCTTGAAGAAGAATGCGGTCGGGTCGCATCCGTAGGGCGCTTTCCAGCAGCTCCTTGGCCGAGACCTTGGCGGTGCCGGTGCCGTCCTTGCTGTAGATCATGTGGACGACGTTCTGGTGAGGCACCACCAGCTCGCGCGTATCCTCGATCGTCAGCAGTCTTTCATTCTCCGGGATTAGCTTGATGAGCCCCTTGGAGAACGTCGTCTTGCCCGAGCCTGTGGCACCGGAGATCAGGATGTTGAGCCGGCTTTGCACCGCCAACTCGAAAAATTCGATGTGCCGTCCCGCATGAAGCAGGCCGAGCAATTTTTCCTCGACGGGGCTGACCCGCTTTGTGGCGACCTTCGTTTCCGAGAACAGGCCGCTGGCCTCGAAATCGGCCATCGTCATTGTCTTGGTCGACGGCTTGCGCACGGTGATCGACACGGTGCCATCGGGCACGACGGGTGGAAGGACGAGCTGGACCCGCTCGCCGGTTGGAAAGATCGTCGAGCAGATAGGATTTTCGCGCGTCACATCCTGTGAAGTGAAAGCCGCGGCTGCCCGGGCTAGTTCGTTGAGGGCGTCGAGGGTCAATCCCGCTTCCCGCTCCCAGGTCCAGCCACCATGCCGCTCGACACCGACGATAGTCGGCTCATTGATGACGACTTCGGTCACGCCATCGTCATCGAGATATTGCCGCAGCGGCCGAACAGCATGATCGAGGATCGCCGTATTGCGGAACGGCGCGTTCATTTGAGCCCCAGTCCATAAACTTGCGAGAAATCGAAATCCTTGGCGACGGTGATTGCCAGCTCGGTCCCTTGGTTGACGCGCACGATCGGGCGGATGTTCTGCGTGTCCTGAAGGATTTGCGACGTTGAATCACCGGGAGTGCGGAAAACCGTCGAGCCCTGTGGGCTGACGGCCTGGCCTGCGATCTGGCCGCCCGCGTCGAGGACGCTGAACAGCATCGCGGCACCAAACCGCTGCCAGAAGAACCGATCAATCTTGCCAGTGACGCCGGCACGACCCAGCGGGTCAGAGGCCGGCGAGCCTATGTCGATCGCTACGCCGCGTGGCGTGACGGCGCGCGTCCACATCGCGAACAGGCGATTTTGGCCGCGCTGAAGGCCGCCCTGATACTCGCCGAAAACGCGGGTGCCCTTCTCAAGCAGCACGACGCGGCCATTATCGGAGTAGACATCGCGAGGGATGATGCAGGTCGCATAGCCCGGTACGGTGCTGTCCATAGCCGTTTGCAGCGTGCAAGGGAGGATGGCTCCCGCAGTGACCAGATAGTTGCGGTCGCCGATCATGCGCGCTGTAGCGGTGCCGATAGCCGAGGTTTGCTTGAGATTGTCCAGGTTGGTCCGCGAAGGAGCGGTCCCAGCGTCACCTTGCGCGTTCCCGGCACCAGCGCTGGCGACGTCGCCGATCGCGCGTCTGACCCCCTGGTCCCCGTTGTACGCGATCAGCGTCGATCGCCGGGCATTGTCGCGCAGCTCACGCGCTTCGTTCGCACGCCGCTCCGCCTCGCTGACACCACGGCCCTGCTGCCCTCCCGCCGATCCGTAGGGTGTGATTGGCTGACCATCGGGCCCGATCGCCGGCACCTGCTCGCCTGTGAGCTGGACGGGCGCATTCGGATCGCGAGGCGCAGTGGCGAGTGTCGGCGCAATGACAGAATTTGGGTCGTAGGGCGCCTCCGCTGCCGGGGGAGGGGCCTTCCTCGCTTCAAGCGCCTTGTTGTCGCTGCCAGACCCGGAAACGAGCGACAGCACGCCAAACACGATCGCGCCGGCTAGGGCCGCGCCGACGACCATCTTCTTGTTGTCCCACTGGACGGTGTTGAGCGAAGGGATGCGGTTCGGGCGATCGGCGGCAGGGGTGCGGTCAATCTCGTTCACGTCAGGCGTCGCATCGACGTCGAATCTCTTATCGGACACGTCAGTTCTCCGTCGTGCGCTCGACAGCTTCCGACGCCGTATCCGTCTTGGGATCGCGACCGTAGAAGCTCGGGCTTTCGTTGTAGATGCACAGCACCACCTTCCCCCGGCGCAGGCGCAGCTCCTTGTAGACGCCATGAATGACGACGAACTCGTCGCGCACGTCGAAGGAGGCTGTGGCTTCACTGCCGTCGGGATTGACGGTGAAGATGGCAGGAATTTCGCGCTGGTTGGGGAAGCGCATCACGGTGAATTGCCCGTTGTCGCTGACTTCCGATGGTTGCAGCGCTGATGCGCCCTGCACCTTGTAATTGAGGTTCCGTGTCCCTTCGAGAACACCCATATCGAGCGCGATCCTCGTGGCCTTATTCTGCGCATCCAAGACCGTCGCGAGTTGCGCGCGCTGTTGTGCCAAACGGGCCTGCGCCGCCTCATATTCAGGGTAACGGAGCCGCACCTTGAAGAATGTGCCTGGAGAGCGCGCCGCAGCGACGGTCGACAGCTCAAAGGTGTAGTTGCGCTTGGTGCCTTGGAAGTCCGTCACAACGATGAGGTTGGTAGCACCAGCGCGCTCGCGAGGCTTCACGAACAGCGAATTGTCAGCCGGGGCGACCTCCCACGACACGGTGTCACCCATCGCCACGAACTTGATGACCTCGCCGGGTGCGAACTCAATCTGTGTCGCTGTGCGGAACGCGCTCCGGATCTGGATCACGTTTCCATCGGTGTAATTGACCTCGCGGATACGAGCATCAGGACCGCGCTGCGTAGGCGTCTGCGCCATCGCCGGCGCTGCCGACATGGCGCCGATCGCCGCGGCCAGAAGCAGGATGGTCTTCATCGTGTCGGAACCTCCACGTCGGCCCGGTATGTCTTGACCTGAAACCCGAGCGGATTGGCGTATCGACCGGATTCTGTTTCCGGCTTCGACAGCACGTCAAAAGTGATGGTTGCGATGGCAGGCGTCTCAATCACCTGCTGGTCGCGCTGGAGGCGCTTGATGAAGCGGACTTGCGCGACGTTGGGCGAGATGAACGCAACCGAGCGGATCGCCACGAAAACCGCGTCACTGGCGGTAAACTGGTTTTGCGGGGAGTCCGGATTGTCTTTCTTGTAGAAGGCGGTCCAGCGGGTTTGTTCCTCCCGTGTCGACAGCGCCAGCACCTTGCGGAAGAACTCTTCCCTGGCCTGCGGAATCCACCCTTCGCGAGCGCGAACATAATCGGCGAGGAAATACTTCCGGATCGCCTCGTCATAAGTGATCGTCTTGTCGCCGCGCAGCTCCTGCGTGACTTCGGTTGCACCCGTCGAGCGATCGACGGTGACAACATAGGGCACCACCGTTTTGAGCGGCGAGAGCGCCAGCACGGCAGCCGCGCAGATCGCGGCGAACACGATGGCGACGATGGCGACGATCCACGCGACACGGCGCGAGCGAACCGCTGCCACGAACCTGTCGCGGTCCCAGCTTTCCGCTTCCGCGAAATATGCCTTCAGATCCTCGTCTTTGTCTTTGACGCCAATAGCCATGTCAGCAGCTCGCATATGAGATTGAGAGCGCGGCGGTCGGACTACCATTTGGTGTGAGAGCGCCGATTGCCGGCACCTTGCCTGTTCGCGAAGCGTCCGCTCCCTCTGGAGCGGACGCCGCGCCGTCGGCCGGGAAGAGGTTGGTAGCCGGAGCCGATTGCGATGGGGGTGTGCCACGTGGCACACCATCAGCGGGAGCAGCCGAGGTAGCGTTTCGCGGCGGGATCGACGGGAGAACGGTCCCATAGAGGTTGGCAGGTCGCTTTTGCCGACCGCTGCACCGAGGTAGCTTCTCGTCTTTCGCAGCGCTCGCCGGAGCCGAGGGAGTGAGAGCCGCGAGGGCAAGGATGGCTAGTGCTGCACCGAGCTTCATGTCGGATCTCCGATTAGCTGTTGTTGTAGAGGGTGCCGCCTGCGGCTCGCGCCTCAGCGCGACGGGCACGATTGGCTTGCCAGCGGTTCACCGCTCGCTGCGGAGCGTTGGACCAGGCACGGCCAATCATCGGCGCTATTCCCCCGGTTGCGGCGTTGGCAAACTGTGAAGCGAGTGATGCGCCGCCGCCGCCCAAACCTGCAGCCATTCCTGGTATTTGGAGGAAGAAGAAGAAGCCCAGCGCGTAGAACCCAAGGGCTTTAACCGCCGCGAGGATCAGCGAGTCATCCTGCGTGATAGCGTCGATAAACGCGTCTGCTGCGTTCGCTATGAATACCGTTACGAGCAGCGCGAACGCTACGAGAATGACATAATTCACAATGCTCCCGAGCCACTGGAAGAAGAATGGTCGGGTCGAATCGAAAAGAAGGGCGGCTACAAAAAGAGGCCCAACGGCAGCAAGCAAAGATAGCGCGAAGAGCGCAAAGGCGCAGATGGCAAACCCAAGTGCAGACGCCAGCAAAGCCGCCAACATAATGACGACATTGATAATTTCGCTAACGATGATCTCATCCCAATTATTCGGGATGCCTACAAGGTTCTCGCCTTCCTCGGCTGTATGCGCTGCAACGATCTCTTTGATGTTGGCTATAGCGCGGACTGCGCCCTTCAAAATGCCATCAAAAAAGCCGCCTAGACCGTTTACGTCTTGGGCGCCGACAGCATTCGCGACTTCTCTTGGTAGCCCGTTCATTGCGAGCAAGCCAACCGAAGCGCCATAAAGCGTCGTTACGGCAAAAACGAGCGCAGCTAGTTTCATTCCGCGATAGACGAACTCGCGGAAGGGGTATTCCACAGCGCCCCGTAGGATAGCGAAGCCCAAAAGGATGATGTAGATCGTAACTCCCACCCGTAACGGGCCGGAGATCCAACCTATAACGCCGGCATAGGTGGCAATGACGCCTGCCAGAGCAGCGCTGAGCTGATCGAACATCTCGGTATAGATATTGAAGCCCATTACACGACCCCGGAAATTGTTACGTCAATTAGATGCCAGCCTCTCGACGAAGCTTGTCAGTCTCATTCTTGTTAAGAAGTAGTGTCTTGGCAGTATCGACGTTGTTGCAGTTGTTAACGACAACGGCGGGCCATGACAGCGGTGGACGTTGTGAAGCCTTCCACGCAGTGCATATGGTATCTACTTCGGTTAGCTCGTCTTTGTTCTGCATGAAGTACTTGGCACTGCGCAGCGGCATGTCGGACCGAAGGTTGCTTTCATCCGACTTGGATTCCTTCGTTCCACATGCCGCCAGCGTCAGCAGCAGCCCGGCCAGGCAGAGGCCCTTGGTCACGGATTGACCCCAGCCTCAGTCCGAAGCTTGTCGATCTCCGCTCTGTTTGATGCCAGGCTGCGCTGGTAATTTGCCTCTGCTTTTGCCCGGCGCTGCAACTCGATCGCCTGAAGGCCCATCTGATCGTTCATCATCTGCGCCTGCTCCAATTGGAGCCGCGCCGACATGTCGGCGCGTTCGGCCGCCGAGGTTGAGCTGTTGAGCCGACCCCGCAGCTCTTCGAGGCCCTGACGCCGGCTTGTCACGGCATCGCCGACATTACCCGCAAGGCCAGTTGTCACCGCAGCTTCCCGCGAGCCTTGTTCATAGGCGGCGCGCTGCTCGGGCGTCATCGTGGGCGATCCGCGCCCGAGAAGATCCTGATAAACGTCGTTCGCCTTGCCCCGCAGGCCGCCGACGACGTTCAGATCGCCACTGGTGTAGCCATCAAGGCTGCTGGATGACACGTTACTGGTGCGCAGCACGTCGTTCTTGAGCTGGTTCGCGACGTTGCCGATGTCCGTCATTTTATTGAGGTCGCGGTACAGCGCCCGTGCTTCATCGAGCTGTTGCGCGCTTTGCTGGACGACTTTCCGGGCCTCGTTCAACTCCTGAAGCTGCCTGGCGAAGGCCGTTGGGTCATGAACAATGCCACCGAATTGCGCATGTGCCGCACCAGCAGACAGGAGCGCTGATCCCGACAGTGCGAGGGTGACGAACTTCAATCTACGCATGTCCCTTCTCCTTCAGCTTGGACGACGACGTTGGTGGAATACGGGGAGCCAATTGGCGGGATCGGGGCCAAATTCGGCTGCGGCCTGCACGGCGATCGGTGTTGTTTCGGCGCGTCCCGACAGCACCGACAGCTCGTCATCGAGGCCCGTCAGATCCAGCTCGACCACAACGCTGTCATGACCCTGCTTCACGAGGAATTTGCGCGATTCCGGCGACAACTCCTCGCGGATGAGCTGATATTCCGCGTCGGTGAGGGAGAACCCGTCAACATAGTCGCGACGCGCACCCTTTGGATTGGGAAGCATCACCTGGGTCGCGACCTGTTCGAGGATCGAGTGGGCAATATCGCTCTTGAGCGCGTCCGCCGGCGACTGCGTGGCAAACACCATCATCGCGTTGCGCTTCCGGTATGTCTTCAAGCCATCCTGCGCGAAGCTCCGGAACGCATCGTCGCCAAGTGCCTTCCAGAACTCGTCGACGGCGATGATCGTGCGCTCGCCGGTCAGCAGCTTGTCGATGCGGTGGAACAGGTAGAGCATCAGCGGCGTGCGGACGTCGGCGTTGTCGAGGAAGTCCGTCATGTCGAACCCGATGAATCGGGCATCGAGCGTCATTTCGTCCGCCGCGTTATCGAACACCCACCCCATCGACCCGCGCGAGGTCCACTTCTCGAGCCGAGCGCCAATACCGCCTGCGTCCGCCATGCCGAGCATCGTGCGCAGCGCATCGAGCGAACGATCCTCTCGCGGAAGCCGCATCACTGCGGCGATCCCTTCATCGATCATCCGCTCTTCCTGAACAGTGATCGGGCGACTTTCGGCGCGAACGAGCTGGCGCACCCACAGCGACAGCCAGGCGCGATCCTCCGGCTTGTTCTCGAGCGCCTTGAGCGGCGCGAAGCCGGTGGGCTTGCCGTTCTCGAGCGTCAGATAGGTGCCACCCGAAGCCAGCACGAAAATCTGCGCACCGCGGTCCTTGTCGACGAAAATCTGACGCGCGCCCGTTTTCTCGGCCTGCGCCATCAGGAAATTGACGATGACCGTCTTGCCGCCCCCGGTCGGGCCAACGATCAGCGTGTGGCCAATGTCGCGCTTGTGAAAGCTGAAGAAGTAGGGGCTGCGTGCGCTCGTCTTCATCAGCGCGATCGCGTCCCCCCAATGGTTCCCCGTGGCGAGGCCAGCGGGATAGGTATGGAAGGGCGAGAACGCCGCGAAGTTCAGCGACGTGATCGGCGCCGGCCTCGCGCGCCATGCGAAATTTCCGACGAGCTGGCTCCAGTAAGCGGCTTCCAGCGCCGCCCCTTCCCGTGCCGCGACCATGCCGGTATCGGCCAGCGCTGCACGGGCGATCGACATGTTGTCGCGCAGGCTCTTGAGGCTGTCGGAATAGACCGCGAGCGTGAAGTGGTGATCGCCCAGGACAAAGCGGTTGGACATGAGATCGTCCGCCGCGTCGACAAGATCGAGCATCTGGCTGACGGCCCGATCATCGGCGTTCTCCATCTGCTTTTGCCGCAGCCGAAAACGCTCTGATGCCGCTGCACGGCCGAGGAATGTGAAGGATTGCGTCAGCACGAACGCGAAATCGACCGCCAGCAGAGATTGAAATTGCGTGGGGGTGGTGGACGCCGGGTATTCCCTGATGCCGAAGATGCCGCCAAAAGCGCTGCGATCGGCATCGCGCACCTCCACCGTCTCGCCGCCGAAGACGACGCGTTGACGATAGAGCGCGCTGCCGAGGTGCCCCCGGATGATCGGAACCCGGCGATGCCGTCCCGTCATCACCATTTCCGCGACTTCCATCGTCTCAGAAAACTTGAGGCCATTATGTCCGTAGATCGAGAGCCGGCGCGGCGAGCAGCGATCCATCAGCTTCTCGAAATCGCGCGCCTTGTCCTCCAGCGCCTCCAGTAGGTCGGCGTCGATCGCATCGGTTTCGGCTTCGGCCCTCGCCTTGTTCTTGAAGAGCTGCACCAGCTTGTCGGCACCGTGGACCGATGGGCGCAACGCCAGCGTTACGAAGAAGCGGTTGATGAACAACCGCTCCTTGTTCATCCGCGCGAAGTAAGCGGCATCGAGATCCCGCGCGAAGCGGGACCGGAAATTGCCGCCGGGATATTGCTCAACCCGAGCGCGGACGAGGTGCGTCCAGATCGACAAGCGATCGTCATGCAGGTTGCGCAGCATCCCATTGAGCTTCGCGTGCCAGTCATTCAGATCGCGCACGTCAGCCGTCTCGAACGCTCGGCCCTGGAGCTCGAACGTCAGCATGATCGCCCCGGAATCGAGCACCACCACCTCATCGGTGACGTGCCGCGCATAGGGCAGGAACTTGGTCGGCATCACTTCCTTGAGCGCGACCTTCATCGGCACCTGTTCCGACAGACGATTGGCCCTAGCCATTGCGGCCAAACCCCTTTCGCTTGATGCCTTTCAGGGGAAGCGGCGTGTAACTCGACCCGCCCCAGAAGACGCGGTTACGATTGGCCGCTTTGGTGCGGCCCCAGAGAAAGATGAGGCGGAAGGCGTTGACGTCGTGGCGCACCACGAGGCGCGAAATGCCGAACATCACCGCTGCGACGACAAGGCCGTAAACGGGGTTTGTCGTCCCGATCAGCGTAATGACCGAGGTCAGCAGGATCACCACGGCCGCCTCGATCGGGATGCCCGCAAACAACGCAGGGCGCGTCACCGCCAGGAACAGCGTGTTGCGCGCCATTACTTCCCGTTCTTCCTCCACGCTACGCACTCCACACGAAACGGGTGTGGACGAGGCGCTGTTCGCACCCCGCCCACATACGGATCAGCCCTGAAGCTGATCGACGATCCACGGCGCCGAGAAGATGATCGCGATACCGATGATGACCGTGACGAGCGCGCCTGTGTTGACGCGACCTGTCAGCCACCCGAAGCCCGCCGCAATCAGCGCAAGGATCGCAACGATGCGCAGGAGCCCGTTGCTCAGCAGACCGAGGACCGCATTGCCGAAGCTCTCCAAATTGGTCTGTGCGAACGCTGGTTCGGCTGTGACGAGCGATGTCAGCGCCACCAGGCTTGCCATTGAGAGCGCCCGCGACGCTTTTCGCTGGCGCGGGGTCATCGCCTCAACCCGCTTGGTGACGTGGGTTCGAAGGGCAAGCGCCGGCCCACCGAAAGATGCGAGATTCATCGGTTTTCTCCTTCTTCGGCGAGCCGTGCTCGCTCATATTCCGCCCTCGCGAACACGTCCCACGATGGCGGCGGTGGTGCGGGCATTGCCTTTGGCGGCCCTGCTGGGGACGTGTTTTCCTCGACCAGCGCGGCGAGCTGCGCAGCCGCGCTCGACCCTGCGCTAGTATCGGTGGCGGGCATCGGTTCACCGATGCGAACGGCGGCGGGCTGGATGCCGTCCGAGACGCCGGCATTGCCGACTACCCGCCCGACATAGCCGTTCGAAAAGCCACGCGACTGCGATCCCGTATTGTACATCGATAAAGCGATGCGGAGCGCGCGCTGCGGGTGAAGTCCGGCGCGCACGCTGTGATAGTTGCCCGAGAGAACCGCTCCGGCAGCGGCGATGTTCGTGCAAGGATCGAACACATTGTCCCAGGTCAGACCCAGGGCCTTCATGTTGCGGGAGTTGATCTGGCCAAGGCCGAGATCAACCGAGTGACCCTTGCCGATATAGTGACGAGCGAGCGCCACCGCCTGCTCACGGCTTGTCGGGACGATCTTGCGACCGAGACCGTTGACGTTGATCGCCCATTCGAAGCCTTGGCTTTCCGTTTGAACGATCGCCGCGATCGTTGCTGGAGCCACACTCGGCGCGCATTGCGCTGCCAGACCCATGATGACCGCGGCGGGGAGCGTCATTACCGCTCCAATGTCTTTGACCCAAGGGGACTGCCCGGCTGCGCCGTACTTTCCAAATGGGATTTGGGTGCCGCTCCCCGCCCCCCATAGGCGGCATGAAGAGCGAAGTTGAGCCGACCCGGTTGGCTGCCGCGCGGGAGGTTCCTGCAGTTCGGCGTGCTGGTGACGCGAACCGGACCGGAGGCGAACGAAGCCGTCATGAGGCGGCAGCCGCGAGCGATGTAAACAAGCGATAAGCCATGTTTTCACTCCACTGGTGAACAAGGCTAAATCGCTATTGGAGCGGGGGCTAGTCCGAAAATGCCCCGGTTGCTCGCTTCATCCCTCTTTGAGAACGGTTCGCAGATTGGTCCGATTTGGCTCAGAATGTAGTTGCGTCCTGTAATCCCGCGAACGGGTGGACGTGAATCACGCCTTCATAGCCATACCCCAACACTATATGTCGGATGGCCGAAGAAGCCTTTTTATACAATCGGATACGTTTCTTATCATAGAGGCCGACGTGATAGAGTGCGGTGCCGCGCCAGCTCACGCGGACATTGATATGCCACTTGCCAGACTCGTGCTGACAGACGTGAACGTCAGTCATCGTCCCGCCTGGAGGGCGTTGCGTCGTCAGCTCGCGTTCCAGTATGAGTTCTAATTCCATTGCCACCCTGCTAAAGCGATTTGACTGGTTTTCGCTGGCGCGCATTGCCCCCGCGCTCTACCAACTATGCGTCCTGTAACGGAGGTGTCCATAGATGGCGCGACGTGAGTCAGCTTCGATCGAGGAGCAGGCGGACCGCATCGTCCGTCAACTCGGCGGAAAGTGGCAAGGTGATTTCGCCATGTGCCGGTGCCCGGCGCACGCAGATGGGAAGGCCAGCCTGTCGATACGTGTTGGCGAGCGTGCCGTTCTCTTCCATTGTTTTGCCGGTTGCACGGCCGACGCGATCATGTCGGCGTTACGGACAGGCAAGATCCTCGCGCCCGCCAATCACGACCCAGGGCAGCGTCAGGACAGCAAGACGGACCTCAACAAGCTCGCGCTCGCGGTCTGGCGTCACGCCGAACCCTTCGCTGGCACACTGGCCGATCGCTACCTGCGCGAGGGGCGGTCGATCGTTCCTGATGGGATCAACGCTCGTTTCGACCCTCGCTGCCAATGCGGTGCTGGTGCCGCCAAGGCTTTTGCGCCTGCCCTTATTGTCCCTATCGAGGAGGACGCCGGCGTCGTCGCGATCCATCGCACATTCCTGCGCCCTGATGGCCGCTGGAAAGCCGATATGGACGAACCCAAGCGAATGCTTGGTAATCCCGGCGTCGGCGCGGTGCGTTGGGGTGGCGTACCGCTCGACGGCATCTTGCGGCTCGCCGAAGGCGTCGAGGACGCCGCCAGCGTGATGAACCTGCTGGAGCCAGGCCGCTTTGTATGGCCCGTTCTCGGGATCGAACGGTATCAGGCTGTTGCGATCCCGGAGAGCGTGCACACCGTCGTCATCTATAGCCAGCATGGGGCCGAGGCAGCGCGCGCGATCGAGCGCGCCACTCCGCATCTGGCGGCCAACGGCCGCCAGCTCGTCGTCAAGCCACCGCCCCATGCTGGCGACTGGAACGATCTGCTGCGCGAGATCCGTTCGCTATGAAATTGTTTCCTGGAGCGACGCGGTTCCAACGATGGACGATGGGGGCGACGTTCCTGATCGTGGCAACCTATGCAATCTCGCAGAACAAGCAGTCGCTCGTCGAAGTCTCGAAAACAAGATTGTCTTCGCCAAGTCCCGGGATCATCGATGGGGATACGATTGATTTTCCCAATGGACGGGTTCGCGTCGTCGGCATCGATGCGCCCGATGATGATCTGCCACAGCTAAAGGCCATCTCCAGCGAGGCGTTGCGCGGGCTGGCGCTCCGGGACGGCGGAATGGACTGCTCGGTGTCTATGTTTGACTATGCGCTGCGGCGGGAGAAGCAGTGCCGCACCGATCCGAAAAGCTACGGGCGGTTGAATCTGGCGTGTCGTTTTCCCGCCAATAAGGCGAGCGTGGGGGCAACGATGGTCGCCCAAGGCTATGCCGTCGACTACCGCATTTTCTCCGGTGGAGCCTATGTCGAGCTGATGCAGAAGGCGGCAGCGCAGCGGGCAGGATTATGGGGCGTGGACTATGAGGGAATGCGTCAGCTTGCTGTTCGCAGGGCGCAGGTGCCGCAGGGATGTAGCACAGGGACGATCAAGAAATAGGCTGCACAATGCTTGAACGCGGATCGCCAAGAGCGGCATTGATCGGCCGCTGGGGGATGGCCCTCACACTTGTTACCGGCGCGGTCCTGATCGGCCGCCTGATCCGTAATTTCCCCTATCTCCTGCCCAATCGGCTTCCTGGCCTTGTCCTATACGAGCTGGGTCCGGCGCTGATCTTGGTTGCTGCGGTCGGCAGCGCCGTGGTCTTCACCAAGGAAGACGGACCGCGCCTTGGCATCCCTGCGCGGCTCGTGCTGTTTGCACTCGTCGCGACGATCGCCGGGACCGCTACCCTTGCTGCCGAATATGCTGCCGCTCTCGACGGGCAATGGCTATGAACACGAGGTGTGCCACGTGGCACACCCCTATCGCGAGACCTACATGGCGTCGCGATGACTTTTGCGAGGGTGTGATGCCGATAGAGCCTTTCGTTCTTATTGTTGCCGATCACGACAGGCGCGTCTTTTCGGTCGAGGGGCCGATGGTGGACGACAACCCGTGGTCAAAGCCGGTCGTCGATGCTCAAGATGGCGGCAAGCGCCACATCAACTGCTTCGTTCCCGGTGGCCCCTCGCGCACCGACGTAGAGACCGCCGCGCGCGAATATCAGCGTGAATATGGGTATGCGCGTGTTGAGGCGGGATCGATCGTCAGCCGCAAACCCTGCTAAGGTCACAGCAACCGGCATCAATCAACCTGGTTCGTTCATGCTATCTATCTGGCGCATTTGACCCGCCAAGCCGCTCAGACGGCCCTTCAGGCGTTGATCGCCGCTGCCGGGCTGCTGGAGGGCCAACCTCGTCTTACGGTGCTTCAGGCGCTGGCGATTGGGCACGACGACCTTCCCGTCGCGAACGACGACACCCGTGATCTCCGCTGGCCGATCCACATAGTGCTTGAGCTTGTGATAGCGCAGCCCTGTCCGGTGGATCATGCGCCGCACATGCCAAACATCTGCTACGGGCACTTTCGCGCCGGAAATTGTCACGTCATCGACATAGACCGTCAGCGTGTAGCCCTTGGCCGTGCAGAACGCCGCGATCTCGGCCCACATATCGTGATAGCTATAATATGCCAGGATCGGGCTGAGGGGACTGCCCGTCGGCAAATGACCCTCGAACGTGCAAAGATCACCAAGAATGCCGGCAACGTCGGCGCGGCATCCCATGATGCTTTGGAAGAACGCGATCACCCGCACACGGGGCGTGTTGGGGAAGAACTTCTTGATGTCGAGGCAGTGAACGACGCGGTTGCCGCGATGGCGCGCGGCATTGCTGACGTAGCATCGTCCCTTCACCGGGCAGAACAGAAAAGATGGCGGCTCGATCCGCGCCAGCATCTTGGCGATACGGCCCTGTACACGCTTGAGCGGCGCGACCGGATCTTCAACCGGACGTTTTCCGCCACTCTTCTTCTCAATCTCAAACTGCCGATACCGATCCGGCCCGGTCGCCATTGCCCGCAGCTCAGCTTCTGCAAGGCCGAGCACGTCAGCGAGGCGGCGCGGACTCGTGAGCTTATAGAGCTGCGACTGATTGAGCGGGATGACCGTCTTATTCGGCATGGGTCCGACCGGACCGAGCCTCGAGGAATTGAAGCAGGCTCACCACCTTGCCAGCGACAAAGGTCCGTGCCTGGTCGAGCGTGCTCTTCTGATCGAGGTTCTCCGAAAAGAACATGATCGACGAGACAGGCATGTCGAAGACAGTGGCATAGCGCTGGATGATGTCCAGCGTGGGCGTCTTCAGGCCGCGTTCGATTTCCGACAGATACGACGTCGAAACCTCCAACCGCTCAGCCGCCTGCTTCTGCTTGAGGTCGTGATAGACTCGGATCAAGCGAAGAGCTTCACCCAACATTGCATCTCCTTTCAGGAGGCTATTCAGGGTGCGAATTACTGGCGGAAAACCTTGATGATGGAGAGGGCGATGTGGAGCAGTTGCACCACCACTCGCCCCAAGGCCACCACCGTCTTCAAAGTGGACGGACGGATCAGGCGCTTTGCCCAATGCTGCCGTCGCACCGTCTTCGTTCGCGCACGCTTCTCGTTCAGACCAAGCTTTCGCATGGCGTCCTCCTCTGCCAACCCCCACACCATGCAGGGGCGCCGCCGAGGCTTTGGAGGGTGGGGTAGAAGCACGTTAACCCTGAACACCAAGGCGGACACCGGGCCGTCCGGTGGCCGCCCGCGGCGCCGCTCGCTCGCACGCACGGAGCCACAAAGCAGAGAAGGTTTCTTCTCCAGGAGGGGTTTCCCCCTCGGTTGATGGCGACACATCCCCTTTCAAACTGAACGAGAGTGTGATGCCCTAGCGCACTTCGCTAGTCAACGAATAAAATCCGCTCACAGCGAATTTATTGCTCTGCCTAAGCGGCGGCCGACGACGTTCCGCCCTTCCCTGCCATGCGACTGGACGACTCGATGCCAATCTACCGGCGAGCAGGTCATTATGTCTGAAGCTTGCGGGCTGCGTGCCAGTGCCGCAGATAAGCCAAGGGCCGCCCTTTTGAGGCGGCCCCGACCATTTAGTTCCCTCGCGGGAAACGGACACTCCCCAGGGGGAGGCCGCGCGTGCTCCCCATGTAGAAACCCATCCCTTACGATTCAACTAAAATCTGAAAGGACATCAACCGGCCTTACGCGCCGGAACCGGTGGGCGTAGGCGGCACCCCCTGAGGCGGCGACGGGGGCGTCGAGGGCACCGGCAGCCAGGCCAACACAAGGCGCAGCATGTCGTCGAACTCCCCGACCGGCATTCGCATGATGCCGCCTTTGTCAGGGATTAGCCGGCTCACCGCCACGGTCGTCAGCTTGTCGCAGATCGCGAACGCCGCCCGACCGTCAATCGTGGTCTGCAGCGGAAAGGCCCACTTGTTTCCTGGCTGCGCTGCCGTCGAGCAGGGCACCACCGTGACCGCGCCATGCAGCGTGTTCTTGAACGACACGATGATGACGGGGCGCCGCTTCCAGAACTCCGGGAGCTGGGCGTCTTGCGGAAAGTCACACCAGTAGAGCTGACGGATGCTTGGCGCGGCCGTAACCCTCGGTTCCACTTTCGGGGGTGGATCTTGGATATGCGCGTTCACTCGTCGTCATCCTGTACCAGACGCAGCTTAGGCGCCCCGGCCCGGTTCTGACGGCGCTTCGCCAACTCGGCCTTGTCCTTGATCTCAGCCAGCTTCTCGACCGCGAACGGCGCTACTGCCTTAATCAGCCCATCGAGATGGTAGATGTTGGTGCGGCTGCCGGTTTCGGTCCGCCGCTCCTCGCGACGGATATACCCTGCCCCCTCCAGCGCAGCGATGTGCTTCTGGATCGTGCGCGGATGAACGTCCATCGCCTTCGCCATCGTGGTCTTGGACGGAAAGGGCTTGCCCTCCGCCGTCCACCATTTGCTCGCCAGATACACGATGATGTTGAGATCGAGCGGCGACAGCATGAGCTGGCGCTGATTTTCGATGATGACGCTCGGCAATGCAGTCCAGCCCGCATCCATCAGCGGCTTGGTCCACTTCTTCTCATTCGTTCGCAGATCGGCGCTGCTGTCCTTTTGCTTTTTCGCAGCCATGTGATTATCCTTTCTGGCTGCAAATATGCCCCTCGCGCGAAGGGGATTCAAGTTTGAGGGGGCGGCACTAGGGGCGCCCCACAGGGCGCGCAGGCCGCCCCCTCCCCGGCCCTTTGGACCGCCCACCCGGGAGCCGCACGGGGCCTACAAAGCATAGGACATCCCCATATAGGAACCGCTCAGGGTACACTCCTGGCGTATCAACCGAGGATAAACCCAGCGGGAGCCCCCACGGCCTCCCCCTCTCCCCGTGTTTTCCTATTCGCGCTGCCGCAAGGCAGGTGTGCCACGTGGCACACCCCCCATGACACGCCTGGAGCGTGGCACAGCTTGTTGGGCACGCTGCCCTCCCCCGGAGGCCAGACCGGTGCCGGGGAACACCAAGGGCGGCTGCCCTTTCGTTCCCGAACGACAATCAGGCCCCCCGTGTAATCCGCCAAACGCGGCACCCGACGCCCTGCGGAGCGTCGGCCGCGCTAGGCGGCTCGCCCGCGCCAGAGGCCAGATTCTCGCCCTCCCTCCCCATCCCGTTCCTCGCCGGAAAGGCAGAGCCGGTTGCTGTTGCGACCGGCTTTCAGCCTCAAAGGAAAGGAAGACATCATGGGACGGATCACCGACAATCGAGCCGACATCTATCAGGAAATCACCGATCAGATGATCGCGATGATCGAGGCCGGCACCCGGCCGTGGTCGAAATCGTGGAATGGCAGCACCGCACCGAATATCCCGCTCCGCTCGACCGGCGTTCCCTATCGGGGCATCAACGTCCTGACCCTTTGGGTTGCCGCCATGACCAAGGGCTATGCCTCTCCGCATTGGCTGACCTTCAAGCAAGCGCTTGCGCTTGGTGGATGCGTCCGCAAGGGCGAGAAGGGTTCGACCGTCGTCTATGCCAACAAGATCGAGGTTGACGCCGACAAGGGTGGAGAGAGCAGCGAGGACGGCAAGCGTCAGGTGGCGTTTCTTAAGCGCTATACCGTTTTCAATGCCGAGCAGATCGATGGCATCGAGGCGAAATATCCAACCCCCGCGCCGATCATCACCGCAACCAATCCCGATGAGCGGGATGCCGAGCTGGACGCGCTTTTCGCTCGCATCTCCGTCACCCTTAAACACTTCGGATCGCAGCCCTATTATCAGCCGAGCGGCGATCATGTGGTCATGCCCGAGTTTGCCGATTTCCACACCAGCGATGACTATTATTCGACCCTAGCGCACGAACTTTGCCACGCGACGGGACATGTTGACCGACTTGCCCGTCCCTCTCTCATTTCCACGAAGCGCGAGGACTACGCCCGAGAGGAATTGGTTGCCGAGCTAGGGGCGGCGTTCGTCAGCGCGACCATCGGCATCAAGCTTCACGACCGTGAAGACCACGCCGCCTATCTGGCGAGTTGGCTACAGGCCCTGCGCAACGACAAGCGGTGCATCTTCACCGCCGCCCGCCTAGCCCAGGACGCGTCCGACTGGCTCTTGAGCCGCATGGCCGTTGAGACGGCCCCTGAACTGGACGAGCCGGCATGAGCGCCCCCACGTCCCGGCCCCGACGAGGGCCGGGACGTGGCGGCGCGACTGGCCTATGATCCCAAAATCACGACCGTCGCCATCATTGACGGCGGTGAGCGCCACCTTTTCAATCAGCCGCTACTTTCGGGGTTGCCGACGTGCAAGCCAGGTGCGCATTTCGGCGATCTCGCGCCTTTGGGTTGCCACCACTGCGGCCGCGAGGCGGCGCACGGCGGGATCTCGGCCATACTTCAATTCGATTTCAGCCATCGCGATAGCGCCTTCATGATGGGGAATCATCGCGCGCATAAAATCGGCGTCGGCATCACCCGTGAAGGCTACGTCCATATCGCCATGCATCTTGGCATTTGCGGCCCGGTAGGCCCGCGTAGCGGGCGGCTCGTTTAGCGAGCCTGACACGGCACCAGTTGACCCATGCTGGGTATGCTGTGCCTTCGCGGAAAGGGGGTTAAGACGGCGGTCATTGCCAGCATCAGCGCGAACGGCCTGTTGCTTCCGATCATTACGATTCTTCTCCAGTGATAGTGATTTGGTTCATGGGGCGGGCGAAGGTGGCTCGCTTCAGCGTCCAGACTGCCGCCCCGCCGCCGCGTCGAGCTCGGCCACGGCTTGCGCCGCGGCCTCGCAGTCGCTGCCGGTCTCTTGGCCCCGCTCGCAGCGTGTGACGACCAGTCTCGCCTCTTCCGCGTGGAAGCGGAAATAGCCGGCGTCGCGTGGTTTAATCAGCCCGCATCCGGACAGAACGATTGTTGCGGCAACGGCGATGATCGCCTGCTGCTTGCTGTTCCCCATTATGTCGATCCTCTCCATATTCCGGCCCAACGCCACTTCCCTCCGTTGCGACGCCATGCGTGAAATCCGCTGCGGTGAAGCCTTCCAACCAATCTGATGAGGATGATCGCGCTGGCTGGTGAGATCAGGCTAAAGGCACGTGCAAAGCGTGTGATGCGGACAAGCATCGAAGCTGCCATGAGCCAAAGGCCGGCAGGAAACGCGGGCAGCAGGTCAGCCATCAATGGCCACCCCTTGATCGCCCGAAAGTCGCGACCCGCCAAAGATACCAGATGACGGCCAGCGCGAGCACGGCGTTGCTGACCGGTTCGATGACGCTCGCCACCTGGCTATAGCGTTCGCCCAGCTCATAGCCCGCCAGCACGAGGATAACGGTCCATATGGCCGAGCCGGTGAGCGTCGAGACCAAGAATGGACCAAGGGGCATCCCGCTGACCCCTGCGGGCACCGAAATCAGGGTCCGGACTCCCGGGACCATGCGCCCGAACAGAACCGCCCAACGACCGTAGCGGTCGAACCAGCGGTCGACATGATCGACCTCACCGGGCGTCAACGTCAGCCATCGGCCGTGGCGGGAAGCAAAGCGCTTCAATCGTTCGATGCCGATCCAGCGGCCGACATAGTACCACAGCACCGCCCCTGCAGCCGATCCGAGGGTGCCGGCGATTGCCACCACCCACAGCGAGCCGCGCCCCTGCGCAGCGGTGTAGCCGGCAAGTGGCAAAATCACTTCCGACGGAATTGGCGGAAAGACATTTTCGGCCAGCATCAGCAGGAAGACGCCAAAGCCGCCGAGTGACGCGAGGATCGATGTTATGATGTCGAACACAAACCAGCCTCGTCAGAAGATCCAATAGGAGATCGCGCAAATCACGAGCAGGAGGGCGACGACGGACCCAACGATCCGATTTTCCAGGCGCGGACATTCGACGTTCCTGATCCGCACGGCGACCTGCCAAGCGGGTCGAACCGGACACCGCCACGAACCTGCGGCAATCCGATCCAGCTCGGCATCCGACAACCCGAAGAACGATTTTGCTTCACCGCGCGATCGTCCCGCCAACCCCATCACCCGCAGCACCACGTCGCTCCATGCGACATCGATCGCGCTCGGCCGATCGACCATCGTGCCGCGCGCGTCGCCGCCCGCCCACGAAGGGGACAGCAGGCCGATGATCTGGTGGGGATTGCGCTCCAGCAGCGTCGCCCAGCGCAGCAAGCGATGTTGGCGGTCACGCGCCGCGATGGTCCTCGCCGGTGCCCAGCGCCGGGTAAGGGATCGCACAGGCCGCATCCATCGGCTCGCCCAAGGGCTCGTCATCGGCTCGCCGAGCTGCCGACGTCGCCATTGGTGGCGCGCTTGAGCGGACGAGAGCAGCGCAGGGTGAGGAAGGTGGTAGCGCTCAGGATGAAGGCGATGTCGTATAGGCCGTAGCCCACGGCCGCGCCGAGCGCGCCAGTCGCCCACAGACTGGCCGCCGTCGCTGTGCCTGACGCCTTGTCGCCCTTCTTCAGAATCGCGCCGCCCCCGATGAAGCCGACACCCGTAATCAGACCTTCGAGCAACCTGGCTTGCGCTGGAGACGTGCGGCCGAGGATCGCAATGCCCACCAGCACGAAGCCGCAACTGGCGATGGCAACCAACGGGAATGTACGGATGCCTGCGCTGCGGGCGTCGTTCTCGCGATCCCAGCCAACAGGAAGGGCGAGCGCGTAGGCGATGGCGAGACTGATGATATGGGTGGTTATCTCCCACCACGAGCTTTGAAACATGCCGGCCTGCCTGTTCTACGCGATTGCTCCAGATCGGAGGTAAAGGGGTAAGGTCGGGCCGAGAGTCCCACAGACGTTCAGGCCCAAGGCGGGGATCGCGAACATCGGCGATCCCTACCGGTGCAGACATGCGATGATGGCAGTCACGACGGCGGTGGTTTCCGCAACGTCGCGCACTCTCACCGTATCGAGGCCAATTTCAGCGGCGGGATAGTCATTCCCACCGGGGAAGATCGCATCGCCGATGAACAGCATCCCGTCGAGCGGGACGCCGCTTTCAGCACTCAAGCGCTTCAGGCCATAGCCCTTGTCCACCCCTGCCCTGGTCACGTCGATCGATGTCGTGCCACCTAGATTGATCGAGAGGTCCGGCAGCGTCGCGCGCAACGTGGCCTGCAACGCGGTCCTCTTCTTTCGGTCAGGATCCCACGCTTCCTTTTCCTTTAGCGGCGCTGCCTGCCCCAGCCCCGAAAAGGTAATCTGGCTGCCCCGGTCCTCAATCCGTTCGCCCCAGATACGTTCGTCGGCGAGGCCGGCATCGGTCAGGGCCTGATCGAAGGCCGCGCGGATCGTCGCCTTCTCTGCATCGTCGAACAGCTCGGCATAGACTGCGCGCCAAGCGCCATTGATGAACCGATAGAGTTTTGTGCCTGTGGTCGGCATCAACCAGAGACGGTCAAGCGCGGCGCCGGCAGGAAGACGCGAGGCGACCTGCTTTTCGAACTGCGGCCAGTCCCCGCCCGAGATCACCGCCACATCCGTGACGGCGAGCAATCGGGCGAGGGTTGCGGCCATATCTTCCGATAGCGGCCGCTTGCTCTCGGCAAGCGTGCCGTCGAGGTCGAAGGCGATCATCCACTTCATGCCGCCTTCCCCGCCGGATCGCGGTAGGCGAGCAGCCTGAGCGCATTGATGACAACAAGCAGCGTTGATCCTTCATGAACCGCCACCGCTGGCCCAATACCGAGGCCAAGGATGGTGGCAGGAACGAGGAAGGCGACGACACCCAGGCTGACGAAGACGTTCTGCCGGATAATTCCACGCGTATGCCGGCTTAGGCCCACCGCGAATGGCAAGTGCGCCAGATCGTCAGCCATCAGGGCGACGTCGGCTGTCTCCAGCGCAACGTCCGACCCCGCCGCGCCCATCGCGATGCCGACCGTGGCGCTTGCCATCGCCGGGGCATCGTTCACGCCGTCACCCACCATTGCGACCTTGTCTTCGCCGGCGAGTTTCTTGATCGCCGCAACCTTGTCTTCGGGCATGAGGTCGCCCCACGCCTCGTCGATCCCGACATCGTTGGCGATCGCTTCGGCGACTTTCTGGTGGTCGCCGGAGATCATAATCATCCGCGATACGCCCATCTCGTGCAGCCGGCGCAGCGCGGTTTTTGCCGCTTCGCGAGGCGTATCCATCAGGCCGATCGCGCCCAGGTCGCGATCCCCCTTGCGGACCACCATCGTCGTGCGCCCGTTCTCGCGCAGTTTCGCTATCGCGTCCTGCGCTCCCTGCCCCAGCGCCGGAATGCCCTCACTTCCGAACATCTCGGCCTTGCCGATCCACACCGTCTCGCCATCGACGCTTGCGGTGACGCCGCGACCGGTCAGGCTCTTGAGATCGCCGGCAGTGGGCAAGGCGCGCCCATCCAGACGTTCGCGACCGTCCTTGACGATCGCTTGGGCCAGCGGATGATCGCTCAGCGCCTCGACAGCCACGGCCAGCGCCAGCAGCTCGCCTTCATCGGCGCCATCGACCGGCACGACATCAGTGATGCGCGGCCGACCTTCGGTCAGCGTGCCCGTCTTGTCGAAGGCGATCGCCTTCAGCGACCCTAGATTTTCGAGCGGCGCACCGCCCTTCACCAGCACGCCGCCGCGCGCTGCGCGGGCGACGCCCGATAGCACCGCGCTCGGCGTGGCGATCGCAAGCGCGCAGGGGCTTGCCGCCACCAGCACCGCCATCGCGCGGTAGAAGCTGTCGCGGAACGGCTCGTCGACGACGACCCAAGCGAACAGGAGAAGCACCGACAGGATCAGGACGGCGGGCACGAAGATCCGCTCGAACCGGTCGGTGAAGCGCTGCGTCGGCGACTTTTGCGTCTCCGCTTCGCTCACCATCTTGACGACCTTGGCAAGCGCGCTTTCATTGGAACGGCGCGTCACCTCGATCTCGATCGCACCGCCGCCGTTGATCGTACCGGCAAAGACCCGGCTTTCCGCGTCCACCGCGTCGGGCTTGGCGCGTGCCGCCGCAGCGTCCGCGACCGGCACCTTGTCGACCGGAATGCTTTCACCCGTCACCGGGGCCTGATTGATCGCGCTTGCGCCCTTGATGATGAAGCCGTCGGCAGGCAGGCGCTCATTCGGGCGCACGATGGCGATATCGCCGACGACCATCTGTTCGACCGGGATTTCGCTGGTCTCCCCGTTGCGGCGCACGGTCGCGGTTTCCGGGGCGAGCTTCGCCAGTGCCTCGATCGCCTTCTTGGCGCGTCCCATCGCGTAATGCTCAAGCGCATGGCCAAGGCTGAACAGGAACAGCAGCAGCGCGCCTTCGGCCCATGCGCCCAGCGCAGCGGCGCCGGCGGCAGCAACCAACATCAGCGTGTCGATCTCGAACTTCTTCATCCGAAGGTTGTCGATCGCCTCGCGCAGCGTGAAGAACCCGCCGAAGAAATAGGCTGCGACATAGCAGGCCGTGGGCAGCCACTCCGGTGCGCCGGCAACCAGCCTTTCGATCGCATAGCCGATCCCCAGCAGCGCGCCGCAGGCAAGCGCGAAGATCAGCTCGGTATTGGGGCCGAGAAATTCGGCGTGGCTATGGTCGTGACCATCGCCGGGGCCGTGCTTCTCTTCGCCCGCGTCGTGGCCCCCGGGGCCGTGGTCGTGGCCGGCATGGTCATCGGCGGCGACCCGCTTGCCAACCCTCACCTTCAGCTTGCGAAGAGCAGCGCGCACTTCCTCTTCTGTGGTCTCTCGGCGATCATATTCGACCCGGACCGACCCGCTGGTGCTGGCGCTTGCCTGTACCACCCCGGGCAACGCGCATAGCGCATCGCTGACCGTGCGCGCCCGCCGTTCGTGACTGATCCCTGTCACCTGCCAGATCGCATGACCGTAGCGTTCAGTGATTTCGGCACCTGCGGCCCGCACCATTTCACGCAATCGCGGCAGCGGTAGCTTGGCGGCGTCGAAATGGATGCACAGGGCCGCCGGCGTGTCGCCATCGAGGCAGATCACATGCGCCCGCTCGACGCCTTCGCGCTTTGACAGGGTTGATACGAGACGGTCCAGGCAAGCGTCGGCCGCGTCAGGAAGGTCCGGCAACAATACTGGAATATCGAGTTCGAGCTTGTCGTTCATGACGACCTCCTTTCGCTTTTCTTGGTTTCGGCGCGCGCGTCGCGCAGGATTTCGACACCGCCCTTGATGGCGATGATGGCGGTAGCGAAGCCGACCAGAAGGTCCGGCCAGTTGGTGCCCAGCCACAGCACCAGCACGCCCGCGATCAGGATGCCGCCATTGGAAATGAAGTCATTGAAGCTGAAGGTGGTGGCGGCCCGTAGGTTAACGTCCGGATCCTTGAGCCGCTGGAGCAGCCGCAGGCAGAGGTAGTTTACGACGCCGGCGATCGCCGACATGACCATCATGGTCGGTCCGATCGGCTCGCTGCCCTGAAGGTAGCGCCGGCCAACGTCGATCAGGATACCGCCCGCGAAGATCAGCAGCATGACGCCCGAAGCGACCGCAGCGCGTGTCTTCCACGTCTGGCCCCGGGTTAGCGCCACAAGGCTCAGCGCATACACAGCCGTATCGGACAGATTGTCGACACCGTTGGCGATCAGGGCGCTCGAATCCGCGAAAAATCCTGAGACGAAGAAGCCCGCCGCGATTGCCGCGTTCAGCAGCAGGACGATCCAGAGGGTGCGACGCTCTTCGCCGCCATTGTTGTCGTTGCTCGGGATCATCCCATGATCTCCTCGAGCGTTAGCAGGGCAAGGAACCCTACGAAGAACATCGAGCTGATGAGCGGGGTGTCAGGCTTCTCGTGCGCCTCAACCAGCAGCTCTTCCGTGACGAGGTAGAGCAGCGCCATCAGCCCAAAGCTCAGGAAGCCAGCGACCATTACCGGCGAGAGCGTGGCGACAGGAACGGCAGCGAGCGCGCCGATCGGCAGCAGCAGCGCCAAGGCCGAGACGATCACGATGATGCGCAGGCGCGAGCGATAGGTTTCCGCCAGCTCGTTGGTCAGTGTCAGACCCAGGAAGAGCACTTCGAGTGTCAGCGCGATCGTCAGCAGAAATCCCGCCTTCTCGCCCGCGACGAACGCAAGGCCGAGCACCAGGCCATCGACCAGGATGTCGATGCCGATCGCGGCGAGCAGCGCCATCGGCCCCTTGAAGCGGGCCTCGAAAGCCTTGAGACCCAGCATCGTTACGACGCCCGCCGCCCCGCCGATCAACGTCGCGCTGGGCGAAGCCTCATGCTTGACCTGCGGCAGGATTTCAGTCGCTGCCGCCGCGAACACGACGCCGGCAGCAAGATGCTGTAGCCCCGCCACGAGGCCAGGATTTAACTTGGTGCGGCTCGCGATGATCGCGCCGAGCACGACCGCCAACACAGGCGCAAGCGTGTAGAGCAATGCCTGCATATCCTATGATTCCTCCGGTGTTCGATGACAGACGCGGATCTTCCCGCGCTGCGTGAAGGCGATCGACCCGCCCGCCACGACTGCCCGCGACTGGTCGCCGCGAAATTCTTCGCCGGTCCGTTGCGCGTGCAGGATCTCGGTTCTGCCCTTGGGCAGCCAGGTGACAGCCATCTTCAGGCCGTCGTCGATGAAGTCGACATCGGCGCGCGATCCATCGTCGCAATACATGATGCGCTGCGCGATCAATCGAGGCGTCAGATGCTTTTCATGCGCCGGCTCGGCCGGTTGGCTTGGAGCGGGGGTGCACGCCCCTACGACCATACCCGCGAACAGAACGGCGCCGATGCGCGCGGCTGTCAGGCCAGGCAGGTGCCGCAAGGCGCGCACCGCCCTCACCACAGCACGCCGTGATCGGGCGTCAGCGGCTCAGGGGCCGGTAGTCCCGCCGTCTGAAGAAGGTCGATCTCGATCGTGCGGCACATGGCCGTGAGCGGGACATCGTGGACGCTATTGGCGAACGGATCGGTCAGATCCTCGCCGATGCTCAGCACCGCGAGGAAGACGAGTCCGATCAGCGTCGATCCGATCGGCGTGGCAAGGCCCAGGGATTCGACCAGCGCGATCGGAAGCAGCACGCAGAACACGCGCGTGAAGAGGTTCGGGAAGAACCGAAAGCCATTGGGCAGCGGCGTGTTCTTGATCCGCTCCATGCCACCCTGCGCATTGGCGATGTCGATCAGGACGCGCTCTACAGTTGCCTGCTGGATCTCGGTGATCCGACCTTCCGCGAGCGCGTCGGCGTAATTGCCCGATATGTCCTCCAAGAGCGCGTTGGCAGGGTTCAGGCGAGCGACCGCCATATCGGCGACGTCCGTTCCGGCGATCCGGGCAATGTCTTCATAGGGCGACTGTCGGCGAAGCTGGCAGCGCATCGAGTGCGCGAAGGCGATCTGCCGCAGGATGATGTTGTGCCGCGTCTCACTGCCCTCGGGTTCCCCCTTGGTCAGGCTGCGTGTGATCCTGGCCAGGCTGCGCGACGCATTGATGAGCGCGCCCCAAAGGGTTCGCGCTTCCCACCAGCGCGCATAAGCTGCGTTGGTCCGAAACCCCATGAAGAGCGCGATGGCAGTGCCGAACAGCGCCGTCGGCAAAGGCGGTTCCTTGATCGGGGTCATCATGTGGAATGCCGTCACCGCCACGTCCCACACGAACAGGATCGTGAGAGGCTTCCAAACCTCGATAATGATCTGCCTAAAACGTGGCCTCGCGCCGACAATCATATCAATTACGCCCTAAATCTCTTAGCGATCGTCATCCGATCGGCATGTTCATGATGTCCCGATAAGCGGACAGCAGCTTGTTCCGGACTTGCAGGGTCGCCTCGAAAGTAATGGATGCGCGACTCTGGATGAGCGCGACGGTTGCAATGTCGGTGGTTTCGCCACGCTCATATGCTTCGGTGACGACATCCTCCTGCTCCTGGGTCTCGTTGACCTTCGCGACCACGGCATTGAGGGTATCGGCGAAGTTCGACGCCGGAGCGGTCGGCGTCACGCCGGGCGGTGCCGTCGGCTGCGCCTCGCGCAAGGCGCGGCTTCGCGCGATCACTTCGGCCCGAATGGCCATCACATTCGAGATCGACGTGTCAGACATCGTTTCTCTCCCGTTCCAGTGCGACGTGTCGGAAGACAGGACGGTTCATCGGGTGCCCTCCCGTTCGCAGATTCGGGTGCGGCCCTCGCCTTCCACGACGGTGAGCTGCGACCCCTTGAAGGTCGCGGTGGCTGTCTCGCCGACATATTGGAGGCCCTGCGCTGGCGCGGTCAGCGTCATGGGCACGGCGCTGCTGGAGCGCCGCAAATCGATCTGCAGGCCGTTGTCCTTGTAGTCGACGAACAGCGGTTCCCCGTCGGAACAGCGATAGGGATGGCGCCCCATTTCCCCGGTCGCCACGGCGCTGTCGGACGAATGGATTTGCTGCTCCGTTGGCGGGGCTGGCGGCTTGCTTTCCGTGCAAGCCGCCAGCCCGACAACGAGGATGAGGGCGGGCAGTACCCGCTTCAACGGCATCATCGCGCCTTCCTCCTGTAGCGGGAGGGGACGCGCTGACGATTGATCCCACGGGCAGGCTGACCCACCCGCCAGCGCAGATAGGTTGCAAGGCGATCGTCAGCCTCGATCATCAGGGACCGCAGACGACGCAACATCATCGCCGCGAACGGCAGAGACAGCGCCCCGCGCAGCGTGCAGCTATGTGTTAGCCTGGTGCCACCATCGTCCCCTGCCAGCTCGTACCGCTCTTCGAGCGTGAACAGATAAGGGATGCCGCACGACCAAGCGAAGGCGCGCGGCTTGTCGAACTGATCGACCCGGGCCGGCGTCCGAATTGGCCGGGTGATGCCCTGGATCGCGAAGGTACATTCCGTCTCGCCAAGCTGGCACGGGTTGTCGAGGAATACGAGCGGACTCCAAGCCCGACGATGATCCGGATCGGTGATCGCCGACCAGATGCGCAGTGGCCAGCCGTGAAGCATCGAGCTGGTTATGGTGCGAGGCATATCCCCATCTCCCAGAGATGAGCGGGGCGATCGCGGATCGCCCCGCTCACCCATCAGGCCAAGTTGTTCACGAAGGTCTGACCGTGGTCGTCCCCTTCATGCTCCTCATTGTAGTGCTCGGGCTTCTCGATCACTTTCTGCCCGAACCGGGCGTAGAGCGTCGGCAGCACGAACAGCGTCAGCAGCGTCGCCGAGATCAGGCCGCCGATGACGACGGTCGCCAATGGCTTCTGCACCTCCGCGCCCGCCCCCTCGCCAAGCGCCATCGGCACGAAGCCGAGGCTTGCGACGAGCGCGGTCATGACGACGGGCCGCAGGCGCTGCATTGCGCCGACATGGGCCGCCTCTTCGCGCGATAGCCCCGACCGGATCAGATCCTGGATCGAGCTGACCATCACGAGGCCGTTGAGGACCGCGATGCCCGACAGGGCGATGAAGCCCACCGCCGCCGAGATCGAAAAGTCCATGCCTCGCAAGAAGAGCAGCAGGACGCCGCCCACCAGCGCGAATGGCACGCCGGTGAAGACGATCGCAGCATCGCGGACCGATCCCAACGCCCCGTAGAGGAGCAGCAGGATCAAGATGAAGCAAGCCGGAATGACCAGCTTCAGCCGCTCGCTCGCCGATTGCAGGTTTTCGAACTGGCCGCCCCATTCGAGATAGGTGCCGGCAGGCAGCCGGAGTTGGCTGCCGATCGCCGCCTGCGCATCCGCCACGACGGATCCGACGTCGCGGCCACGCACGTTGGCTTGCACCACCACGCGCCGCTTGCCGTTCTCGCGGCTGATCTGGTTCGGACCATCGACCACCTTGATCTCGGCGACGCTGGACAGCGGTACATAGCCGCCGCCTGCCACCGGCACCTGCACCTGTTGGAGCAGGCCGATGTCGGCACGCTGCGCCTCCGACAGGCGGATCACCACGGGGAAGCGACGGTCGCCCTCGAAGATCTGGCCCGATGTTCGCCCGCCGATCGTCGCAGTCACGGTGTCCTGCACATCCTGAGCCGTAACGCCCAACCGCGCCATCGCGTCGCGGTTGACGCGAATGTCGAGCATGGGAAGACCGGTCGTCTGCTCCACCTTCACGTCCGCTGCGCCTTGCGTTCTGCGCAGCACCGCCGCGATTTGCTCGGCCGTCCGGTTCATCTGGTTGAAGTCGTCCCCGAACACCTTCACCGCGATGTCGCCGCGCACGCCGGCGATCAGCTCGTTGAAGCGCATCTGGATGGGCTGGGTGATCTCGTAGGCATTTCCCGGAATCTTCGCGAGATTACCCTCGATCCGGCTGACCAGCTCCTCCTTGGGAAGCTCAGGATCCGGCCAATCCTTGCGCGGCTTCAGGATGACGAACATGTCGGTCGCGTTCGGCGGCATCGGGTCGGCCGCCAGCTCGGCGGTGCCCGTCTTGGAATAGACGAATTGCACCTCCGGCTGCTTCGACATCATCCGCTCGATCGGCACCTGCATCGCCTGGCTCTGCTGGACCGACGTTGCCGGAATGCGGAGCGACTGGATCAGCAAATCGCCTTCGTCGAGCTGCGGCAGGAACACCGAGCCGAGCGTAGTGAAAGCAAGCGCCGCCACCACAAGGCTTCCCACACCCGCACCGATCGTCAGCGTCGGGCGCTTCATGGCCCGGTCGAGACCGGGTTCGTAGCGCTTCTTCAGCCACGTGATGATGCGGCCGTCCTTCTCCTCGACCTTCTTCGACAGCCAGATCGCAATCATCGCCGGCACGAAGGTGAGAGAGAGGATGAAGGCGAAGGCGAGCGCGATGATGACGGTCAGCGCCATCGGTCCGAACGTTTTACCCTCCACGCCGGTCAGCGTGAGCAGCGGTACGTAGACGAGGATGATGATTGCCTGCCCGTAAACCGAGGGGCGGATCATCTCGCGAGCGGCGGCTGCCACGGTCGCAAGCCGTTCCTTGACGGTCAGCAAGCGACCTTCATGATGCTGTTGTTCGGCAAGCCGCCTCAGCGCGTTTTCAACGATGATGACGGCGCCGTCGACGATCAGACCGAAGTCCAAAGCCCCAAGGCTCATCAGATTGGCCGAGACCCCAGCGCGCAGCATCCCGAAGCCTGTCAGCATCATGGTGATCGGGATGACCAACGCCGCGATCAGGGCCGCACGGAAGTTGCCGAGCAGCAGGAAGAGCACGACGATGACCAGCACCGCGCCTTCGGACAGGTTTTTCGCGACCGTCTTGATCGTCGAATTGACCAGCTCGGTGCGGTTCAGCACCGGCTGAATTACGACGTCAGGAGGCAGCGAAGCGTTGATCGTCTTCAGTTTCTCAGCGACCGCGGTCGACACGATGCGGCTGTTCTCGCCGATCCGCATGATCGCCGTGCCGACGACGACTTCGGTACCGTTCTCCGATGCCGAACCCATGCGGATCGCCTGACCCGTCTTCACAGTCGCGACTTGTTCGACCGTGATCGGCACGCCGTTACGTGTCGCGATCACGGTCCTGGCCAACTCGCTGGCATTGCGAACGAGCGCATCCGAGCGAACAGCCAGACCTTCGCCATTGCGATTGACGAAGCCACCGCCGACGCTGGTGTTGTTGCGCTCCAGCGCGTTGCCCAGGTCGGTCAAGGTGATGCCGAGTGAAGCCAGCTTCTGCACATCGGGCACGACGAGGAACTGCTTGGCGTAACCGCCAATCGAGTCGACGCCGGCGAGGCCCGGAGTGTTCTTGAGAAGCGGCGTGACGATCCAGTCCTGCGCGGTGCGCAGGTAGGTCGCCTTGTCCTCTTCGGTCGTCAGTCGCTCGCCCTCTGGCGTGATGTAGCTGCCATCGGGCTGTTGGCCCGGTTCACCGGGCTTGTGCTTGTCGTCCTCGCGATGATCGAGACGAACGGTGTACATGTACACCTCGCCCAGGCCTGTCGCGATCGGACCCATTTCAGGGTTCACGCCGTCGGGCAGATTCTCTTGCACGCCCCGCAGACGCTCGCCCACCTGCTGGCGGGCGAAATAGATGTCCGTCGCGTCCGAAAAGACCGCCGTGATCTGCGCGAAGCCGTTGCGGCTCAACGAGCGCGTATATTCTAGGCCGGGGGTGCCGGCGAGCGCGGTTTCGATTGGAAACGACACCTGCTTCTCGACCAGCTCGGGCGAGAGGGCAGGCGCGCGGACGTTGATCTGGACCTGATTGTTGGTGATGTCCGGCACCGCGTCGATCGGTAGCCGGTAGAGGGAAAAGGCGCCGATGGCGGCGACGATGACGGTGAGGAGCAGGACTAGCCAGCGCTTCTCGACCGCCCAGGTTACGATACGGGCGATCATGGCTTAATCCTCGTGGCTCGCTTCGCCCTTGCCGATCTCGGCCTTGAGCGTGAAACTTCCGGTGGTGGCGATCTGTTCGTTGCCGGTCAGGCCCGACCGGACGATCACCGTGTCGCCCGACGCATCGCCGAGCTGGACCGGGGTCGCCTTGAAGCCGGTGGGCGTGCGCACGAACACGACCGACTTGCCCTCGAAACTCTGGACCGCCGTCGTCGGCACGCGGACCGCCCCGCTGCCGCCGCTGCCCGTGAGCTGCACGGCTGCCGTCACAGGCTCGCCGACCCGCCATTCGCCACCGCGATTGTCGAGGGTGGCGAGCGCAGGCACGAGCCGCGTCTGCGGATCAAGCGCCGGCGACACGAAGGTCACGCGGGCGGTCGCCTGACGGCCTGCCGCCTTCACCAGCACCGTATTGCCGGGACGCACCCGGCCCGCATCCTCGGGCTTGAGATTAAGCGCGATCGACACCTGGCTCAGGTTGGCGATGCGATAGAGTTCGGCATCCGCCGCGACCGTTTGTCCCAGCGTCACGGGGCGCGCAATGATCTGGCCCGAGATCGGCGCGGCAATGCCGAGCCGGTTGAGCCCGCCGCCGCCGACACCCGCCGCCGAAACCATGCTCTGCGCCTGCGTCAGGGCGATCCGCGCCTCCGTCGCCGCTGTGCGGGCGGCGATCAGATCCTGTTCAGGGGAGACTCTCTGCGCGAACAGCCGCTGTTCGCGCGCGAGGTTCGAATTAGCGAGCTGAAGCCGCGCCCGCGCCGCCTCGACCTCGCCCTTGATCTGCGCCGCCTCGCGGCTTTCGATGACCGCAATGGTCTGGCCGCGTCCGACCGATTGGCCGAGGTTACGGGTGAGCGCGACCACGCGTCCCGCAATTGCGGCCGAGACGACCTGCGTTCCCTGTGGGTCGCCCTCGATGATCGCGGGCAGCTCGATCGTCCCGGCCCCGCCGATGATCGGCCGTCCGACCTGGACGCCCGCTGTGGCGATCTGGTCGGCACCCAATGTGACGACGCCTTCACCGGCATGACCGCCTTCAGCACCGCCCTTTTCCGTGCCCGCTGCCGTCTCATTGGCAGCTGCGCCTTCGGCAGTTGCCTCGTTTCCGCCATCCTTGCCGCCGCAGGCAGCCAAGAGCAGGGCGAGCGACGCCGCGCCCGCGAGATAAAAGCTCTTCATCACTGATTCCCCCCATTGGGCGCACGAGCGGTCAGTCGCTCCACTTGCGCGCGGGCATTCTGGTACTTGGCAAGCGCATCGATCGCGGCGACCCGCGTCTCGGCGAGTGTGCGTTCCGCATCGAGCAATTCGAGCTGGCCGAACTTGCCCTCGCGATAACCGATCCGCGCGATGCGGGCCGCCTCCTGTGCAGCCGCCAGCGCCGGCCCCGACGCCGCACGAGCCGTCGTTGCGGCATTGGCCGCCTGCGCCTGCGCGTCCGTGATCGCCTGTTCGATGTCGAGCGCGGTCACGCGACGTTGTGCATCCGCCTGCGTCCGCTGCGCGGTCGCCTGCGCGATCGCCGCGCGACCATTGTTGAACACCGGGATCGGGATCGACACGGTGAACACCGCCGCCATGTCATTGGTCGCTTCCAGTCGGCGGATCGCAGGCCCGACATTGAGGTCAGGGACGCGATTGGCGCGCGCAAGCCGCACGCCCGCTTCCGCGATCGAGAAATCCGCGTTCGCCGCCGCCAGCGCGAGCGTGCCGGTCGCCTCGACCGGTGCCACCGGCCCATAAATGTTCGCCCCCGGCAGGCGATCGAGCAGCGTGTCATCGAGCGCACCGTCAATCGGTCGACCGATCCGGCGCGCCAGATTGGCCCGCGCCGCCTCCGCCAAGCGAAGCTGCCGCTCCACATTGGCGTCGGCATTGATGCGCGCGACATCTGCGCGCTGTTGCTCGAGCGGGGAGGCCCGCCCCGCCTGCACGCGAACGCTCGCGGCCCGCAGCGCGTCGCTGGCGATCCGGGCCTGGTCGCGGGCTGTTGTAACCCGGCGATCGGCCGCGACCGCCTCGACATAAAGCTGCGTCACCTGAAGCCGGACATCTGCCGCGATGATCGCGGCCTGGATCTCGGCCCGGGACAATTGCGCATTGGCGACCGCGACGCGGGCGCCGCGCTTGCCGCCTAGCTCGATCGGGATCGCAAAGCCGACCGTGGATTCCGCGCTGCGGACCCCACGATACGGCCCCGAGCCGATGACATTCTCAACCTGGCCTTGGACAACCGGGTTGGGCCGCAGTCCGGCGACCGTGCGGCCCGCACGGGCCGCATCGACCGCGGCTGTCGCCGCTTCGGCAGCAGGGGCCGAACCGCCCGCTGCACTGACCGCTTGGTCAAGCGTGTAGACCGGCGCGTCCTGCGCAAAAGGCGCGGACGGTCCGACCTGCGCCTGCGCCATAGTGGCGCACGACGCTGCGGCCAGCATGGCCGAGAGGATACGATGCATGAAAATAGGACTCCTGACGATGATCGACAGGGGCGCGCCAACGCACGCCCAAATCGGACGTCAGGCTTGGGGGGGCCTCAAATGGACCATGCCGGTGCGGCCGTCGAGCGACGCAGAGGCGGAGATTGTCGGCTTGGGCACTGTGAGGACGGGGGTATATTCCATCGTCGTGCGCGCAGGCGCGCCGACGTCGTGTCCGTGACAATAATTGTGATGATGCGGGACATTCTTGTCCGAATCCGATGGCACTTGATCGATGTCGCCATCGGTATGGATTGTGAACTCGACGCCCGCGATGCTTCCCCCCGCCAGATCGGCGGCATGAGCCATGCCGGAGAAGCTGGTGAGGACCAGCATCAGGCATGTCAGGAGAGGCAAAAAGGCTCGCACGAACCCGCCCTTACCACGGAGAGGTTTCCATGTCATTGCAATAACTCGCGAGCCGGTGCCTTCGCGGCACGCCATGCCGGCCAGGCTTCCCCAAGCACGCGCCATGCCGAGCGCAGGAAGATCACGGCGATCAACCCGCCGACGATGATGTCCGGCCAAGCCGAGCCGGTCAGGCCGACCAATCCGGCAGCCGCGAGAACCCCGACGTTTGACGCGACATCATTGCGCGAGCACTCGAACGTGCTCGACATGTTCACATTCTCACGACGGAAGCGCCAGAGCAGCGCGAGGCAGATTAGGTTCGCAACCAGCGCGGCGCTGCCAACCCCGAGCATCAAGCCCGATGCCGGAGGAACGCCGTTCGCAATCTTGTCAGCGATCTCGAAAATGACCGCGACGCCGAAAGCCAGGATGATGCCACCCTTCGCCAGTGCTGCCCCCGCCCCCCAGCGCGCACCCCGATGCAATGCATAGAGACTGAGCGCATAGACCACCGCGTCGCCGAACATGTCGACCGAATCCGCCATCAAGGCAGAGGAACGCGCGACGACGCCGCCGCCAAACTCGACCACGAACATCGCGAGATTGATGAGCATCACGATGATGAGCACGCGGCGCTGCTCGGCCTTGCGACCAAGTTCCGCGATCGTGTCGCGTTTTGATGAGCAACATGCGTCTGCCATTATCGAAGCTCGATTCGTGGATCAGACGCCCTATATGAACCCTCATCCTACTAGAGGGTCAAGAGGTTCGGCGATGAAAATCGGTGAGATCGCAAAGCGCACTGGGTTGAAGATAGAGACGGTCCGTTTCTACGAGGCAGAAGGGCTGGTTCCCGCTCCCATCCGTAGCGGTGGCAACTATCGACTCTATGATCGCTCGCACCTTGATCGCCTGTCGTTCATCAAACGCTCGCGTGATCTGGGTTTCACCCTGGATCAGGTTCGTGCGCTCCTGCGGCTTTCAGATGATCCGCGCGGTTCCTGTGCCGAGGCCGACCAGATAGCTGCGGTCCACATCGCGGAAATCGATCGCAAGCTGGCCGACCTTACAGCGCTGAGGTCGGAAATCGCGCAGTGGGGTGACACCTGCAACGCCAGCATCGTTGCCGAATGCAAGGTTATCGACGCCCTGTCGCATTGAACCAAACCAAGTCGGGCGCGACCCTGCCGGGCACGGCTCTATCGGCGCCCTGGCGTACGCCGACCGAGCCACCGTGCCGGCGTCTCGGCCCAAAGGGTAACGATCCTCGCGTGAGGTGTGCCACATGGCACACCTGTCGCCGCTGCCCGATGGGCGCGACTTCACTCGCCTAGCGCCGCGGCCCTCCCCCGGAGGCCCGCCAGCGCGGGGAACAACAAGGGCTGCTGCCCTTTCGTTCCCGAAGGAAAATAGACGCCCCCGTGTTGTCCGCCAAGCGCGGCACCCGACGCCCAGATGGGCGTCGGCCGCGCTAGGGCGGCCTGCCCGCGCCAAGGCCATCGATTTTCCTCCTCCCTCCCCATCCCGCTCCTCGCCGGAGAGGCAGACCCGGTTGCTGCGGCAACCGGCTTTCAGCCGCAGGAAGAAGGAGAAAGGACAATGGCTTACACCCGATACAAGGGCGATCCCTACTGGAAACGGGCCAAGGTGGGCGGGACCAGTGCAGACGGCACCCCCTACGCCAAAGGCGACCGCGTGTTCTTCTATCCACGATCCGGCGCGACCTATGCAGGCGACGCCGCGTCCCGCGCATCAGCCGAGTTCGACGAGCTGGCAAGCCTCGAAGGCTGACCCTTTCCCCCCAATCGACACCACAGATCACAGGAGTTTCATCATGGGTATCACCACCATCAAGCTGTCGCAGCTTCGCCTTTCCCCGCTCAATCAGCGGCGCGTGAAGCCTTCCGCCGTGGAAGCGATGGCCGACGACATTGCCGCGCACGGCCTGTTGCAGAACCTTGTCGCCTACGAGGACGAGGGCCTGTTCTATGTGTTCGCCGGAGGGCGGCGCTATCGGGGCCTCAAGGAACTGGCGAAGCGCAAGCGGATCAAGAACAGCGACACCTTCCCCGTCGAGGTCCGCACCAAGGAAGAGGCCATCGAACTGTCGCTCGCGGAGAACTTCCAGCGCGAGGACATGCACCCCGCCGACAGCATCCGCGCCTTTGCGGCACTGCGCGACACTGGCATGGACGCCGAGGAAATCGCAGCCCGGTTCGGTCAGGCAGTCAGCTTCGTCTACAAGATGCTTCGCCTTTCCGCGCTCGCACCCACGCTGATCGACCTGATCGCCAAGGACCAGTTGTCGCTTGAGGCGGCGCGCGCGCTCACCCTCACCGAGGATCACGACCAGCAGATCAAGGTCTGCAAGGCGGCGAATGGTCACGCCCACACCATCCGGCGGATGCTCACCACGGAGAAGGTGGACACCACCAGCGGTGCGTTTCTTTTCGTCGGACGCGATGCCTATGAGGCGAAGGGCGGGACGATCACGGTGGACCTGTTCAGCCAAGGAGCGGAGGGCTTTGCCGACCAGCCCGAGCTTGTGCAGGAACTGGCCGAAGAAAAGCTGGACGGCATTGCGGATGAATATCGAGCGATCGGTTGGCACGAGGTCCGCGCCACGCTGGAACGGCCCTATGATCTCTACATGAAGGGCAGCATCTATCCGGCCACCCGCGAGCCGACCGAGGACGAGGTGGCGCGGCTTGCCGCCATCGATGCCGAAATCGAGGCGATTGCCGAGGCCGAGGGCGAAGATAGCGACGGCATCGAGCCGCTGTCCGACGAGCGCGACACCATCACCGAAGGAATGCGGGCGTTCAATGCGGAGCAGGTCGCAGTCGGGGGCGTGGCGCTATGGGTTTCGCATGACGGTTCGCTCGGCAAGAGCTTCTATCGCGCCAAGGCCGAGGCGAAGCCCAAAGCGAGCAGCGGTGAACCCCAACCCCTCTATAGCAACAGCCTGTTCGCGGACCTGACCCGCATCAAGACGCAGATCGTGCAGGAAGCCGTCGCGGCCGACCCGGCGCTGGCGCTCGACATCATGCTGGACAGCCTTGCAGGCCAGTTGCTCCACGGCGCGCACAGCTACCAAATGGCCCTTGAGGTTCAGGCCAAGACGGTCGCGACCGATGTGGCCGACGAGCTTATGGCAACGAGCGACGTTCGCCCCGTCGAGGAAGTGATGGCGACCCGCTTCGCATCGATCCCCACCGAAGGCCGGTTCGACGCAATCCGCGCCATGACCAGCGACGACAAGATGGCATTGCTGGCGGGCCTTGTCGCCATGACCGTTGACGGCACTGTGTTCGCGGGTGGCTCCCCCGGCAGTCGGCATCACCATTTCGAGCAGATCGCGCGCGCGACCGGCGTGGACATCGCAGCCCGTTGGACCGCCCCCATCGCACTGTTCGACAAGATGCGACGAGCCGCGATGATCGACCTGTTGCGCGAGGAATGCGGTGCTTCCAGCGCCGAGAATTGCGCGACCATCAAGAAGAAGGGTGATCTTGCCGTCAATGTGTCGGGACGGCTTCCGGGAGGGTGGCTACCTGCCCCCATGAAGATTGGCGCGTTCGATCAGCCCGAGGCCGACCCGGAGGATTTCGACACCGACATGGACGGTGACGGGATCGAGGACGACGACATGGAGCGCGGCGAATTTGCCGACGATGAAATGGCCTGATCTGATCGGGGGGCCGGTGATAATCGGCCCCCTTCCCTCTGTCTCAGCAGCGCCCTCGCCGCCAGCGCGACAGCCATGCCCCGCATGGCTGTCGCGCCCGCTGCCCTTGCAGGCCAGCGCGCGCCGCCCGCCCACAAGGGACGGGCGGCGCGATTGCGGCTAAGTTATAGCCTCAGTCGTAGTGTGGGCCATCCACGTGCGTGCCGCTGAAATCCACGCCGCGCCGCGTCGCCACGAGGTCGAAGCGCTTGAAGAAGGCGAGGGCTTCTCCTGGCGTAACGCGCACCTCGACGGCGCGCACCGCTGCCGGAGCAGGCTCAAATTCAGCAGATCGAAGGAGGTATGCCACCAGCGACACGTCAGTCACAGGGGTGCCCCGGTTCTCTCCGGAAGCGATCCTGAATCCTACGACACGCTCGTCACTTTCGGCCTTCCCCAAGGACACCAGATAATCGGCAAGCGCCACGTTGTCGGAAATGTCCGCCGCAACAGTCCCCTTGAAATCGTTATATTGGACGCCAGCGTTGAAGGTATCCATTCCATTTCCCCGTTCTGCTATTTCGCGCGAGCCGATCTCGCTGCGCTCCTACCTAATGCTGCGCGCCGTCATTCGTCGCTTGAAACAGCCACGAGCATATAAGTCCGCGTTTAGCGCTGCCGGGAGCCGCAAAAGCAAAGGGCGGAAGACCGCTCTCCCGCCCCCTACTGGTGACGCTGGCGCAACTGCGCCGATGGTGCGGGGCCGGCCACACCAGCAGACCAGCCAACGATCAGTGCCCAGACGGTTTCGAAAGAAACAGAACAGAGCTTCATCACGTTAGTCACTGGGTTCAGGTTGGTGTTCTTGACCTTGTGCGCCTTGCGAGCGCGAGATTTTGAACGTGTAATCATAGGCAATCCCTCCATGAAGATGACGCTCGCATAGCGAAGCGCCAGGGCCAAAAAGAGGACACCGATAATCAGCCAGCCTGCGGGAATTGAACCCCCCAGCACCCCGAAGCCACGAAGGCCAGCTCCTAAGTAGGTTCGTGGGTTCGCATGTTCAATGTTCGCATAGGTGTGCCACGTGGCACACCCTCGTTCGCCATGATCGAGCGCGCTTCGAACCACGCGAACAGGTCCGCCACAGCGCGCCGGCGATAGGCATTGAGCCATCGACGACGCCGATGCTCGTCAGCATCGTGGATCATGTGGCACCGCTGGCAGAGCGCAGCCAGGTTGCGCGGGGCGTTGTCGGTCGGATCATGGTTGAGGTGGGCGCAGGCGATATAGACCCGCGTGATACGGACGATCGCCACGAGGTCTATCGCCCCGACCCTGATCCGCCTTCCGCGCCCGTCTCGCCATTGCCGACGATCCATGTCCCACCACCGTCCGTCGCCCAAGTGGAATACGCGCTGACCATGCGGGCGATGGCAATGCTCGCACCGCCCATTGGCGCGGCCGAAGCGAATGGCTCTCGACAGCTCGGGCCAGTCGATCGGGTAAAGCCAGCGATGTTCGGCCATGATCGGCATGACAATTCTATGAGTCAGCGGGAACGAGAACGAAAGCAGAAAATCACCTGATCGACCGCCCTGGTGGGCGGGCGTTGTTTGGTAGGGCTGTCCGTCAGTCTCCTCCCATCGTGAGGGACGCGGCCCGCCGCCTCAAGGATCAGCGGTCCCCCCAATTCACTGCGTAAATCGGCTCCCCCGCTGTCCGGCAAGCCGGCCGCTTCGCGGTCCTGTGACCCGGCGTTCCGCGCACCTCCCGCTGTCGTCGCCAATCACGGCAACACGGAGGTTTTCC